>JARRLJ010000555.1:0-2589 GCA_037387025.1 Gemmatimonadales bacterium | reverse complement strand
GGGTTCGATGTGGCGGGACGAGTGCTGAGACTCAATGACGTCACGCGGCGCGACGGGTTACTGTCGATCAGGCGTGGGTTTACGACCACCGAGCTAGCAGAAATAGTCGCCGACGCCGGCGTGAGTCGCGCGACCGTGCGCAGACGCATGGGGTGGAGAGTGGTGGCGTATTGGAGAACCAATCATGAAGACGGTTGATCGAACTTCGGTGCGTGGCACGATTACGCGTGCCTTTGAGATTGCGAGTGAGGTAGAGCGCTGGCCGGAGTTCTTGCCACACTACCGCTGGGTCAGGATGCTGACCAAGAGTGGCGACAGCGGACTCGTGGAGATGGCCGCTTGGCGTCCGTTCGGCGTGCTCAAATACCCGACGTGGTGGGTTTCCGAAATGACCGTCGTACCGCACGAGTTCAAGGTGCTGTATAAACACGTAGAGGGAATCACCACGGGCATGGACGTCGAGTGGCGCCTAACCGAAGTGGACGGTACGGTCGACATAACGATCTCACATGAGTGGGCCGGACCCAAGTGGCCGCTGATAGGCAAGCTGGCGGCGGAGTTGGTCATAGGCCCCGTCTTTGTTCACGCGATTGCCGGTCGAACTCTGGCCGGCGTCAAGACCCAAGCGGAGCAGGCATGACGCGCGTAGCTATTACCGGAATCGGATGTGTAACTCCAATAGGCACCGGCGTTGCAGAATTGATCGCAGGTATCGACGCACAGCAATCGGCGGTGCGAGCCATCAGCCGGTTCGACGCCACTCCGTTTCGCAGCCGGATCGCCGGCGAGGTGCCCGACTTCCGGCCCATGGACCATTTGTCACGGCGCTCGGTGAAACGGTTTGACCGCTTTTCGCAACTCGGTGTGGTGGCGGCGCGTCTAGCTCTGAGCGATGCCGGAATCGATCCGTCACGCGAGAACCGAGACCGCTTCGGTGTGATGATGGGATCCGCGTTGGGGGGCATCGCGTTCGGTGAAGAACAAGCGGAACGGTATCGTGAAGGCGGGCTCTCAAACGTGGCATCGCATCTGGCTCTGACTGTCTTCTGCGGCGCGGTTTCGTGCAACATCGCGATCGAATGGGGCCTCACTGGGCCCAATGCTACAAACGCAATGTCGTGTGCCTCAGGAGCGATCGCGATAGGTGAAGCGCTGCGGTCCATACGAGACGGCCACGCCGACATCATGTTGGCGGGTGGTTCGGAAGCACCGCTCTCTCCTTTGTGTTATGCGTCGTTTACCGTCATTCGAGCCATGTCGACACGCAACGACGATCCCCAGACGGCGTCACGCCCGTTCGACCGGGACCGGGACGGCTTCGTGATGAGCGAGGGCTCTGCCGTTTTGGTGCTCGAGCGGTATGACCGCGCCGAGGCTCGCGGCGCTCGCATCTACGCGGAATTGGTGGGCTACGGGCTCACCAACGACGCGCACCACATGACCGCTCCCAAACCCAACGGGCGCGAGGCGGCGCGGGCGATGGCGCTGGCACTGGAAAATGCCAGGGTGAAACCCAACGAGGTGGACTACATCAACGCGCATGGGTCTTCGACTCCGCTGAACGACAGCACCGAGACGCTGGCCATCAAGCAAGTGCTGGGCGATCACGCATACCGCGTCGCCGTCAGCAGCACGAAGGGCTACTACGGGCACGCACTCGGGGCAAGCGGTGCGTTCGAGGCGGCTATCTGCGCTACCTCCTTGTTGCGCCAATCACTGCCCCCGTCACTGAACCTCGGGACACCCGACGAGCAGTGCGACCTAGACTACGTCACCAACGGCAACGGCACGCGACCTGTCGAGCACATCCTGTCCAACTCGTTTGGATTCGGCGGTGTGAACGCGGCGCTGGTGATGCGGCGGTAGCCCAACTCCCCCAGGGTGAGAAAAGGGAAACAAGCAATGCCCGATCCCGCGCCTAACTCGATCAGGAAGAATCGAAACACCAGGTGGCGATTCCTCGTCCTGTATTTGCAGCAGGTGTTGTGAGTCGGCATGCTCTGACCGTCGGGGACTGCATAACCACCAGATGGATGACTCCGATCTAGCTCTTCTGTCCTCTATCCGGCGAGGCGACAGCGCAGCTCTGGGGATTATTCTCGAGCGTCACTGGGCGCCGTTGGTCGGGTACGCGTCTTCTATTCTCGATAATCGTGATGCCGCCGAAGACGTCGCCCAGGAGACGTTCGTGCGCCTGTGGGAGAGACGCGAGGCATGGAAGCCCGCGGGATCGGTACGGGCACTGCTCTTCCGGGTAGCGCGCAATCTGAGTGTCGACGAGCTGCGTCGCCGCTCGGCTCGCGAAAGAACCGAGCGGACGGCACCGCGGCAACCACTCCGGCTCCTGCCCGACGAAGAGGCCGAGAACCGGGAGATCAAGGACATCATAGCGCGCGCCGTTGCTTCCCTGCCGCAACGCCGGCGCGAAGTGTTCATTCTCGTCCGCTACCACGGACTCTCGTACCGAGAGACTGCGGCTGTGCTGGATCTCTCTGTGCAGACCGTGGCCAACCACCTCACGATGGCGCTCGCCGATCTGCGCAATCTGTTGACACCGCACCTCTACGACCGGGCTGACCCTTTGAATGA
>JARRLJ010000554.1:0-2590 GCA_037387025.1 Gemmatimonadales bacterium | reverse complement strand
GCCTACATCAGCCATGACAACGCTGCGCGACGGGTTTGCACGCGTGCGCGCCTTGAAGATTCTGATGCTCATCCTGCTCTGTACGTTCCTGGTCAACGGGGCAGACGAGGCCTTTGGCAGGCTGTACACCAAGCATCTGCTCGACCTGGGATTCCCGGAAGGCGCCGAGCCCATTGTGTGGCTGACAGCACTGTCCATCGGGGCACTCCTCCTAGGGGCCGTCGCACTCGCCATACTGACCAGATTTCTCTCCGGCCACCGTGGCTACGCGACTCTGTACGCACTGGGCGCGGCAGTTGGCGTGCTGGGATTCGCGTCGTTTGCGACAGCGCCTGGTGTCGAGATGGCGATGATCGGAGTGCTTGCGGTGACCGGCATTGCGATGACGATCATGCGCACTATCAGTTCGATCTGGGCCAACGAGCACGCGAAGAGCTGCGTTAGAGCGACGGTCCAATCGTTTCTGTCGCTTGCGGAAAACGCCGGGGAAATCGCTCTGGGCTTCTCGCTTGCACTTGTCGCCGAGTTCTTTGGTATAACCGGAGCTGTGCTTGCAGGCGGCGTCGTATTGTCTGCGACGGTTTTTCTGGTCATCACGCGAGGCCAGACGAAGTAGATCGACGAGATAGTGACACCTGTGGGTCGGCCCTCCAAAAGCAGACGTGCGTCAACGTGAGCATAGCGTTCGTGACTAGAATCATTCCGTCGGATACGTGTTTGGCGGAGCAAGTTGGACGTCCCTTCAATATCCCTACCCAACATGATGACCGCAGTATCGACGGCAATGTTTTTTGCGATCGAGCGCATCTGGCCCGGAAGAGAACTACCTCATTCCAAAGGCTGGTACAGCCGCGCCCTGCTGATCAATCTCTGTCAGCTCGGTATCACGCTCGGTCTTGGCGGTGTCTGGTTGCAGGTCTACGGTCGGGAGTCAGTCCTCCATCTACGCCTATGGAACATGCCTTTGTTGGAAGGCTTCGTAGGATGGTGTGTAGGCACGTTTGTGTTTTATTGGTGGCATCGGCTGAGACATAGGAACGGCTTCTGGACAATATTCCACCAGATTCACCATTCACCATCTCGAATCGAGCTGCTCACCTCGTTCTACAAGCATCCTGTTGAGATTGCGACGAACTCCTTGCTGACGAGCGTGATTCTGTTCCCGATTCTCGGTTGTTCACTCAGCGGAACGTTCTGGTATAACTTCTTCGCGGCTACAGGCGAGTTCTTCTACCATGGCAACTACAGATCTCCCCGAAGGCTGAAATACTTCATCCAAACTCCTGAACTTCACTCGATCCACCATCAACGTCACGTCCACAGTTTCAATTTCGGCGACACACCGATCTGGGATCGATTGTTTGGAACGTATCGCGACACGACCGAATTCACCCCAGAATGTGGATTCGACGGAAACGGGGAGCAGCGTCTCATGGCAATGCTCGCGTTCAGAGACGTCAATCAAGCCTCGAACGTTTAACGCCACCAGTTTCCAAAGAATGATTGCGGAGTAACTGCAGATATGCTCAATCTGGGCTTGGGTAGAGCGCTACTTCCTTTTTCTCTTTTCTTCTCACTGGCATCCGCCGCAGACACACTATCCGGCGAAGTCGCACAATCGTCCACGGGTGGTCACTCACCCACTGTCGAACTCAGCGAACATTCGATCGAACGAGGCGAGCGACTCTCTCACATCGTGGGCTGTGATCGCTGCCACGGGGAAGGAGCAGGTGGGGCAGTCTTCTTGCAGACGCCGGGAGGTTCCCGATTTATCGCTCCAAGTATTCCGGCGGCTATCGGACGGTATTCGAGAGACGAGATCGAAGCGATTGTCAGGCATGGCAGGTACCCCGATGGATCTGTGGTCTGGAGTGGAATGCCTGCCTACCAGTTCAAAAGCATGAGTGACGTGGACTATGCGGCGATCATCGGTTACCTGGAAAGCCTTCCGAAGAGAAGCAATCCATTGCCGAACCCTCTGATTGGTGAGGATTTCGACCGCCTTTCTGCGCTCAGGCGAAAGAATGCGGATATCGGATCGGATATCGAGCATCCATCTGACACGCCAACAACTTCACTCGCGTTGGGGGAGTATCTGGCGACGCTGAGCTGTATCGGGTGTCACGGCGTCGATTACCAGGGTGCACGTAATGCGCCCAACCTCATCGTCATCACGGCGTACAGCCGAGAAGACTTCGGGACACTGATGCGCGATGGCCTAGGCGTAGGTGGCCGACAACTGGAGACTATGCGCACCATGGTCGCTGAGAGATTCATCTATCTTACCGAAGACGAGCTGGATGCCATCTATAATTTCCTGCGAAAGCGGGTTCGGACGATCTGAGAAGCTTTGGTCTCGAAGTAGACCATTCACATAGCCAACAAAACCGGGGTCGAAGAGTCGTTGCTCCCTACGCCCGCATCAACGCCCATCGGCGCCTCGAGGCCGTCATAGAAACTGCTGCAAGACGGGACGGAAGGTCATCGCGCGCGATCGCAGTGCTGACTCCGATACCGGCAGACCAGCGTGCGGAGCCGAGCATCAAGCGCCATTGCGTTGGGCGCGCCGCCAATGGAAAGCTAACTGGCA
>JARRLJ010000553.1:0-2591 GCA_037387025.1 Gemmatimonadales bacterium | reverse complement strand
GTTACAAAGCGCTATACAGGACACACTGCGGTAAACGAATTCGACTTGGTGGTGCCGCATGGGTCGGTGTATGGGTTGCTAGGCCCCAATGGGGCCGGCAAGACAACTACCATCAGGATGATCATGGACATCATCGTGCCCGACTCGGGTGAGATCCGACTGTTCGGGGAGGCCAAGAGTGGGAGGCAGCTGAGTCATCGGATAGGGTACCTGCCAGAGGAGCGAGGGCTGTATCGGAAGATGAAGGTGTTGGATCTCCTGGTGTTCCTCGCGCAGATCAAAGGTGTGGACGGCCGAGCTGCGAAGACGACGGCCGGGAAGTGGCTGGATCGTCTGGGGCTGGGTGATTGGGTGGACAAGAAGATCGACGATCTGTCTAAAGGCATGCAACAGAAGGTGCAATTCATCTCGACCCTGCAGCACAACCCTGACCTCGTCATTCTCGACGAGCCTTTTGCGGGCTTGGATCCAGTAAACACGCAAGTGATGAAAGACGTGATTGTGGAGCTACGCCGGCTAGGTACGACAACACTCTTCTCGACTCACATAATGGAACAGGCCGAAAAGTTGTGTGACTCTATCTGTATCATCGCTCGGGGTGAAAAGGTGGTAGACGGACATCTGAGTGAGGTCAAGCGGAAGCACGGAGGAAATCACGTCATTGTGAACTTGGACCGTGCTAGTGATCGGGCAGACCGCTTGTTTGCGGACGCTACTTTGATTTCCAAGGCCGACAGCTATGGGAATTACGCTGAGTTGGAGTTGGCTGACGGGGCAGATCCGCAGCGACTGTTGCAGGAGTTGATTGCGGGTGGAGCGTCTGTAACACGATTTGAAGTGGCGGAGCCGACTTTGAACAAGATCTTCATTGATCTGGTCGGACCGGAGGCTGCCTCGACCGCAGGTAGGGGGGCGCAAGAAAATGAGTAAAATCTGGGTGGTCGTGCGTCGGGAATTCCTTTCGCGGGTCAAGACAAAATGGTTCGTAATCTCGACCGTACTAGGCCCCGTGTTCATGGCGGCGGTTGTGTTGTTGCCAATGTTGATGGCTACCCAAGGGGGCAGGGAGAGATCGATTGCCGTTGTTGATATGAGCGAAGCTGGGTTCGGTCGGACGGTAACGGACATGCTAAACGGCCCAGCACCGGTACGCGCTGTGCGGCTGGAGATAGCTGTGGCAGATGTGGAGCAGGCTGCTGATTCGCTAGCGCTGGTTGTGGGAAGGAAGGAATTGGACGGGTTCCTTCTGATTTCTGACGAGACGGTCCAGGATGGCAGAGTGGAGTATCGCGGGTCCAATGCCTCAGCGCAGATGGACATGGAGATACTGCGACGGATCCTCGAGAAGGCGACGCTCACGGAGCGTCTCAAGGAAAGAGGGGTCGACCCACAGTTGGTTGCAGAGGCAACAATCCAGTTGAATATGAGAACGGTTACGGTACGTGGCGGAGAAGCGACGGAACAGACGGGAGAGGCCACGTTCCTGCTGGCGTACTTTATGTGGTTCCTGCTGTACCTTGCCATCTTGCTCTACGGCGTCCAGGTGCTTGGTGCGGTCGTGGAAGAGAAGACAACGCGCATCGTTGAGGTGCTGGTCTCAAGTCTCAAACCGTTCCAGTTGTTGGCAGGGAAGGTGCTTGGTGTTGGTGCTGTTGGGCTGTTCCAGTTGCTGGTATGGGCCGTGACGGCTCGCTTGCTGTTCACTCAGCGAGAGTTGATCGCGGGACTCTTCGGATTTGAGGGGTCAGTCCAGGCATTCAGCCTTCCTGACGTGCCAATCGCCACCATAGTCGTGCTACTGGTATACTTCGTACTTGGCTACTTCCTCTATGCCGCTATGTTCGCGGCTGTCGCGGCAACGTCGAGTACTGAGGCGGAAGCCCGACAAGCGCAAGCTCCGGTTACGATGCTATTGGTGATACCTGCGGTGATCTCGTTGATGGCCATGATTACAGAGCCAGATGGAGGGCTGTTCGTCGCGCTGACTTTGATCCCCTTGAGCTCGCCGATAGCGATGCCTGGTCGCTGGGTCGTCTCGGATGTGACGGTTGCTGAACTCGTTGCCTCGGTCCTGTTGTTAGTAGCGGCGCTCGGCCTGGTCACCTGGATAGCAGGGCGCATTTACCGCACGGGGATCTTGATGCATGGTAAACGTCCGGGCGCACGCGAGATTCTGAAATGGGTGAGGGCTGGGTAGGAAACAGGCCCCACTATGGCGCAAGCTTGTGTTCGCCTTCGGCAACTAGAGGGAATCTTTAGGTAAGGCTGTAAATCCCATGCGGTGGGGCCTCGTCGCGTCACTTTCCAGATTCATGTCTTCGCACCACGACGTCATTGTAATAGGCGGTGGACACGCCGGATCAGAAGCCGCAGTGGCCGTTGCGCGGCTTGGGCTACGTGCACTCCTCGTGACATCGAATCTCGAGACAATAGGACAGATGTCGTGCAATCCCGCCATAGGGGGGATAGCCAAAGGGACGGTGGTACGTGAGGTGGATGCAATGGGCGGCATAATGGGGCGAGCCGCAGACAGGGCAACGCTGCAGTTCCGGATGCTCAACGGTTCCAAGGGCCCAGCCGTGTGGGCTCCA
>JARRLJ010000552.1:0-2594 GCA_037387025.1 Gemmatimonadales bacterium | reverse complement strand
ACACAGGCAAGCTGAGCGCGTGTTGCGGGAGGCCGAAGCGGTCCATCAGGTTGAACGCCAAGAGATGGAGACCCAGATCGAGAAGCTGTCCGGCGAGATGTCAGGCCTCAAGCGCACGCTCGCATCTCTTGCCCGGTTCAGGACGATAATCGATCAGGCGGACGAGGCGATTTTCGTAGTCGATCCGACGACGGACCGGTTTGTGGACGTTAACGAAACCGCACTCCGGTGGCTCGGCCTCACACGCCGTCAACTTCTGTCGCGGACCATTCACGACGTCGAAGTCGAGTTCCCACTGGGTTACGCCGAAACAGAAGCGGCTGCACAAACGGATGCAAGGATTGTTCAGCGTTCGCGCGTTACCCACAAGGTACATCGCCGTCGCGACGGTTCGTCGTTTCCGGTGGAAGTCGTGCTCGCCCAGCGCCGGTTTGCAGATCGTACATATACGCTAGTTGTTGCGCGTGAAAGCAGGGAACGCCCGCGGACGGAGCGAAAGACTGACACAACCGTTCTGGCAGAGCGGCGTGAGATGGAGGGCAGAATTGAGAAGCTGTCCGGTGAGATGACCAGTCTCAAGCGAAAACTCCTGTCGCATGCCAGGTTCAGAACGATCATCGATCAGGCGGAAGAGGCAATCTTCGTTATCGATCCTGCGACCAAGAAGTTCGTTGACGCAAATGAGACTGCCATCAGGTGGCTCAGGCTGTCGCGAGAGCAGCTCCTCTCTATCACGACCGCCGACGTAGATGTCGAATTCCCGCTGGGATTTCCCGAGGATGCGAGCCAGGCCACCGATCAACAGGGTTTGCGCAAATCCTGGGTATCCAGCCACGTGCATAGGCGCAGCGATGGCACGTTCTTCCCGGTTGAGGTGGTGGTCGGTCAACGCAAGTTCGGGGATCGTACCTACACTCTGGTGGTCGCGCGTGAAAGCCGTCGACACGACGAGGCTGAAGGGATACTGCGTGAGACGGAGGAGCGGTACAGCGCGCTGTTCGCCCTGACGAAAGACGCGGTGTATGTGACGGGAGAAGATGGTTGCATAGTCGAGGTAAATGACGCCGCGATTGAACTGTTGGGATACTCACGTGAGGAATTGATCGGCTTGGATCCGCGCAACCTCTACGCCGATGCGCCGAACGCTCGAGAGTTCGAGGCAAACGTAGAGAAACATGGGTTTGTGAGAGATCTAGCGGTGCCGTTACTGACCAAAGACGGCTCAGTCATGCCGGGTCTTCTCACGGCCACGCCACGCCGGCCAACTGGAGACGGTGAGGGTGGCTTCCAATGTCTGGTCCGGCCCGCCGAGGCCGAGTCGCCGGCCAGAAGCACAGAATCGGCTGAGCCGACCGACGCAGCGGAGGCTCATGACACCGTCCAGTCCGGACCTCAGAAGGAAGCGGGAGCTTCGCAGGAATCCCACGAGGATACCGTTGTAGAGGCGGAAGATCTGGCAGGCAGCTGGACCCAGTACGAGGAGATGAAGGCCGGAGGAGAACCGGCTCGGGCTTCGATCGAGGACCTCCTCGGTGCAAGGGAAGCACCGGCCGACACCGGTCCCACCCAGTCTGTCAAGCAGCCTCAGACGACGCCCGAGGAGGTGAGGAAAGCGGTCGAGGAGCTGCGTCGAGCCACCGCGACGGCAGCGGCTGCTCCCACCACTCCAATTCCGAAACCTCAGGGGCAGGCTGACGCCGTTGATCTACTGCGTCGGGCTGCGGCGGATGTCCCGACTACTCCGATTCCACGAGCCCGCGTCGACCCGTCAGCGGTCGAAGATGCGACCGACAGTGACCAGTCAAAGACTGAGGAGCTGTACAGTCCGCCGCCGAGCGCTCCAAGAATCGACATTCCCAGAGGAGTAGAAGCTGGCATAGAGAGGGAACCGTCGCTGGAGGAGCCACCGTTCGACTCAGGCAGGACTGCAGAGCGCCGCAGCAGTCAGCGGTCGAGCGAAGTCGAGGTACGGACCCGTGCGCGGATCCAGCGGCGAACATCAGCGCTACAGGCCGAGACCCACGAAGAGCGCTTCCAAGTGTGGCCCCTGGCTCTGGTGCTCGGTATGGTTGTGGCGCTGGTAGGATGGACCGAGCTCGTTGCGCTAACGTACGGCTACACCGACGACTTCGGGCTGAGGGAGTGGCAGTTGGTGGTACGGCTGCTGGGATTGTCCCTGCTTGGCTTGGGCATGGCCGGAACCGGTTGGAAGAGAACCGCGAGGGTCATTTCAGTCTTGGTCCTTGTCGTTGCCGCCGGCCTGCTCGTGGTGTTGGCGAGCTTCCTGGCCAACTTCCCGTTCGAGCTGAGAGATGCGGTACCTGAGACCAGACGGGCGCTGGACAACGCGATCCTACAGGCTTTGGCATTTACCGTGGCCATCGCGCTTTTCTGCAGTTGGGTGTTCTGGCGGCTGTGGTCCGACGTCAAAGAGCCACCGGAGCCGCGTCCTGTGGTCACCGGTCCCAACCAGAGGGTCACAGGGAACCGACCGTAAGCGAAAACCGCTGCGACGCCACTGGGGAGACTTTATATGCCCAAGGAAATCACTCTCAGGGTCGGCCATATCCAGTTACGCGCAGAGCTAAACGACA
>JARRLJ010000551.1:0-2597 GCA_037387025.1 Gemmatimonadales bacterium | reverse complement strand
GCGGCGCCCGTCCGATGCGGCGCGAGTAGAAGAGTCCCTCGCCGCCACAATTCACTGCACTGCAGTAGATGTCGAACTCGAACAATCCGCGGCCCTCGACAAAGAACGGACGCCGCTCGCTGAAGAACGTTTCGAACGCAGAGAGGTTGAGTACCCCAGGGTCGGCCTCGACCTGGCCGAAGTCGGGATTGACCGTGGCGGTGAACGTGAGATTCGATGTGAGTCCGTACTTGACGTCGGCGCCGGCGGTGATTTCCTGCTGTTGGTTGAGCCCATTCGCAGTAGCTCGAGGTACACTCTTCGCAACCGTATACGGACTCAACTCGAGGCGGCGAGGAGGCGCGAGCCCATCCAAACCGTTGACCTCGCCGAGCTGTGACGACACTCCTGGCTGAGACACGCGGTACAGCGGCCAGCTCACGCGCTCGGTGTACCGCTCGATGTCGCGCCACACTCCAAACCCGAATGTGTTCGACTCGCTCGGCACGAAACGCAACTGTGACAGCGGAATCCGGAACTCCGCGGTCCAACCGACCGAGTCCACCTGAGTTGCCACCTCCCAAACGGCGTCCCAATTCACGTCTTCCCGCTGATCGTTGTAGATAGCGTAGTCGCGCTTGACCCCCGCCGGGTTCACCGCGAACTCATACCCGGTACGCCGGTCGTGATACGAGTCGATTACGATCTTGATCTGATCGGTCGGTGCCCGAGTGTCTCGCCTCGCGAGTAACGTCTCGATACTGTCCGGAGCCGGATCCAATGCACGGACGAACACATAGAAGTTGCGCGCGTCGTGTGCGACCATTGCTTCGGTCCGGAAGCGCGGGTCCTTGTCTTCCACCGGTTGGAATTCGCGGAATTCTGATATTACGACCGCCGAGCGCCACACGTCGTCGGTATCGCTGCCATCGATGTGAGGCGCCACTGCGGCAAGCGTCGAGGTTACGGCCCGCACCGGACCGGACGAAATGAGCGGGATTTGGTCCACTGCGGTGTCAGGGGCTTGGACAAGAACAACGGCAAGCAGCGCGGTCGCGTTCATCTACGTCTCCAGTACGTTCTTCCACCGATATTAGACGAGGCAACCGCCGATATTGTTGCATGCGGATATGACCGGTGGGGCTTGCATTGTGAAACGCGGGTCGAAGACGAGGCCCTGCCGCACTCCACACCACCACCCCGACGAGGTCGGACTAGGCCCCACACATCACCACCGCACCCGACGACGCAAGACGAGGACAGACAACGCCGTCCTCGCCCTCGACCTTAATTCACTAAACGCAAAGAACCCGGCCTTGCCAGACCGGGCTCCAAACGCACATCGACCATCTACCCTCGTCTTAATTCGTCTTACGTATTCTCACATCGTCGTACGCAACCTTACGTCATCTTACATCGTCCCACTTCAGTGCTTCGGTTCAAGCACCAACCGCCCGGTCACACCCCGCTGCTCCAATCGCTCGTGAGCCCGCCACGCGTCAGGCAACGGCAGCACCTCGGAGACCACGGGATTGAGTGCTCCGCTCTTGATCAGCGAGAAGGCCTCGGCCAACTCGGCCTGGGTGGTTGCATATGCGCCGATTATCTCCAGCTCCTTGAGGATCACGAGACCCGGATTCACCTGCACAGGCACGGTCTCGAGGTTACCGACGACAGCGAGCCGCCCACCCGGCGCCAGCGCGCGCAGGCTCTGTTCGAACGTCAAGCTTCCCACTATCTCCAGCGCCACGTCTACGCCCTGGCCACCGGTGATCTCCCGTGCCTGGCGCGCAAACTTCAAGTCGGGCGATACGATTACCTCGTGCGCGCCCACCTCGTGTAGCGCTTCCGCTTTCGATGCGCTCGACGTGACCGCAACGACGTGGGCACCATCGTGACGGGCGAGCTGCATTGCCTGGGTCCCGACCCCGCCGCTGGCACCGGTGACGAGCACGGTCTCGCCCGGCTGCACCTTAGCACGGGTGCGCACTACGTGAACTGCGGTGCCACTGGTACAGCATGTCGTGGCCGCGATTGGCCATTCGACATCACTCGGAACCCGGCCCAGCCCGGCGACGGGCGCGGTCATGAACGCGGCATAACCGCCGGGAATCTCTTCTCCGAAGAAGCGCGTATCATGCTTGCATAGGCTCTTGCGGCCGGCGTGGCAGTGTTTGCAGTGACCGCAATGCAGCCGCTGCAGCGTGGCGGCACCATCACCCACCGACCAACCGTCGACCCCCGGCCCCACCCCGATGACCCGGCCTGCGGCCTCATGACCCAGGATCGCCGGCACGCTGGTGCGCGGCAGATTTCCACGCCGGTTGATGACGTCGTGGTAGCAGACGCCACAGGCCTCGACGCGGATCAACACTTCACCCGGCCCTACAGTCGGATCGGGTACCTGCTCCGGTTTGAGATTCTGGGGCGAGCCGAACTCACGCAGTACTACCGCTTCCATGATGTCTCCTTGTTCAGCGGCGGCCGACCAGCCGCTCACACAGGCGATGTTCGTCGATGGATCGGATTGCCTCTACGTACCCAGGGCCCGGTGGGTCTATGACGGGCAGCGGCTCCGCTGTAGCGAAGTCGAAGCCGGTGCGCTCCGAGATGGTCCC
>JARRLJ010000550.1:0-3522 GCA_037387025.1 Gemmatimonadales bacterium | reverse complement strand
GAGTAATCCCTCCCTCTCCGCCACCCCCTTTCGCGCGAAACCCAGGTTCAATGCGGGTTTCAGCCTAAAAGCCACAACTGGAGCAAGCAGTTGCGTCCAGAACCTCTACTCCCGGTCATTCTCGGTTTGTCCCGCACTCTCCACGTCAATCAGTGGTACTTCGGTGGGGCCCCGCGCAGAAAAGCGACTCGAACAATTCATGGTGTCTGCATCGGGTGGCAAGCTCGCGGGACGCTAACGCCGAATCGAGGCCCCTCAGCTCTCATCCCACGTGGGGGCGAGGCGCTTTAGCAGAGTGCCGACGTTGTGTATGTAAATCAGCTTGGTGGATTGCTTGGGTGCGGTCGGCTTCAACATGAGAAAGCGATCGCCGTGCGGGTACTCGAGGTCGTATTGTCGCGCGCCGCTGTCCTCCGCATAGTAGTCTCCTTCGAACAGGACACGCGGCTCGCCTAGTCGCACTTCCGGGTCGGCCGTGAAGTCCACCGCCATCATCCTGCGTCCCTGTCGATAGAAGATTTCCCTGCCATCGAGGGAAAACATCGGCTCGCTGCCCCCATCGGTGGAGACCTGCCACCGACGCCTGGTCATATCCGGGTAAGCCCGCAGGTACACGTTTCCGCCCGACTCCGAAGATGCATGCACAATCCAGTGGCCGTCCTGGGACAGGCTGACGGTGCCCTCGTGGTCTGGCGTCTTCAAGCGATCGACGATGGCGCCGGGAACGCTGGTTGAGAGCGCGCGGATATCCCAACCGGTGCTCTGGCTGAATTGAACGATCACGAGTTCGTCTGTTCCGGGTACCAGCGCATTCGGCATCTGGATACCTTCATCGCCATTCACCAGAGCTGGTTCGCCCGCCCCATCCGCGCGCGCGCGGAACAGATCATAACCGCCCAGGCGTGTTGAACCGAAGACGAACGTCCGTGTCATCGATCGAGCCCGCTCGAATTCGTGGATATACACATCGGGTGCCGCGGTAGGAGTCTCCCGCCTTGCCAGAAGCAGCTTGTGGCCATTGGGGGAGACACGCGGGGACGCATAGATTCCATCCGGCGTCTGGACGGTCTGTTCGGCGCCCGAGCGGCTGACCCAGACAAAACTATGCGTAGGAACGTAGGACGGCATATCCGGCAGCAGCACCATGGACACGCCATCGTCAGACAGATCGTACGGCACGTTGGCGTAACCGAGATTGGTAACCTGCACGCCTTCGTATATCAGTGCCTCGTCGCCATTAATCTGCAGGCTGGAAACGTCAAATGGCACCGCCCACAGGTCTGCCTGCCGGATGAACACGATGTGTCCTGTGCCCGAGTACCGCGCGCCATGGGCGCGCTCTATCAGCACCTGGTAGTCACCCGTGCGCAGATCCAGCAGCGCCACGTCCACCTGCATGTCCTCCGGCAAGGCCGGCGCTGAGCGCACGATCTCGAACAGCACCGCTTCGTTGGTGGGCAGTTTGGCAGGTCTGCGATGACCGATTTCGCCGGCGTCGCGATTCTCGGTGGTAATGCGCACCGGCATCCCACCTTCGGCAGCCACACGATAAAGCCGGTATCCCTCTGCGTCCTTCTCGTCGTCAAACAGTTCAGCATCCCGCTTGCGCGGGAAGATGATGGTGTCGTCCGGGAGCCAGGCACCGCCCAGCGGTCGCAATTGGTCCTGCGCAATGATCTGCGCCGAACCGCCGCCAACCGGCACCTTGACCAATATCCACCCCCCGGTACCGCTCCCAGTCCCGGCAACCCAGTTGCCGTCCGGAGAAAAGAACGGAGCCAATAGCGAATCGCCATGGCTCAACAGAATGGGTTCGGGATCGTCCAGGTGGCGCAGAAACATATAGGATTCGCTATCCGCGCCGGTGAGCTTGTAGGCCTGGGTGTACACCATCCGCCTGCCATCAGGGCTCATGGCCAGTTCGCTGCGTACTTCCTCGGCAACATCGTGGGGATCCAGCACCGACACGGATGGGCCGAGATCCATGACGAACGTCTTGATCTGCGGCTCACCCTCATCATCTCTTTGGCTGCCGAGCCATGCGCCTGCCGCGAGCAGTGCCGGCGCGGCAACGATCCATATCCATGCCGCATTGCGGCGCCTGCGGCGTTGCGGCATGGGCGTCACATTGGCGGGCAAAGGCGCTTCCAGGTGGGTCGCCACCGCCGCCGCCAGCTTGCCGCCATAGTCCTGCTCATCGAGGGCATGCCGCAACAGGGCCTGCCGATTGGCGATGGCAAGTTCAATGCCCTCGGGCAGCGCGGTTGGCTGTAAATGCACCGCCAGAATCGGCCGCCGTTGACCGAGTGCAAATTCGAGCTCTTCCCGGCACACCTGGGAGGCGATCGAATGCTCTGAAACGTAAAAGATGAACAGGTGGCAGCGCTGGATCCGCTTCGCGATTTCGTCGCGCCAGCGGGTGGCTCCGTGGATGCCTTCGTCCCACCAGACGTTGAATCCCTGCTGCTGCAGCCAACCGATTTCAGCGGACACCAACACATCATCTTCGTGAGCGTAACTCACGAAAACGAAGGGCTCTTCACCCTGGTACGCCGGCAGCTTCGGCTCTGTCATGACGTTGGAGAGTCTACTTCAGTTGCACACAAGCGACAGCGCTTCCTGTTGTGGTGTTGCAATCTACAGCTAGCAACGAGACGTTCGGCTCTGAATCCGTTTTTTTGTCCGGCTAAGCAGCGCTGTACAATCCTTCGAGCAGTGCCAGGGGACCGCACGTGAGCAACGGCCTGCCAACCGAGCGTCAGCGTGACCAGCCGTTCATCTTCGTCAGCTACTCCCATGACGACTCAGCCACGGTGTTGCCCGAGATCGAGCACCTCGCCGCTCAGGGATACGCCGTCTACTATGATGAGCACATCCAGGGAGGAAGGCAGTGGCACGATGAGCTCGCCCAGGCCATCGCCTCAGCGTCAATCTTCCTGCTGTTTGTCTCCCGGAACAGCGTGCATTCTCCGCACTGTGAACGTGAGCTCGCATTTGCCGTCGCAGAAAACGTTGAGCTGCTCGCCGTCCATCTCGACGAAACGGAGATACCGCCGGGTATCAGGCTCGCTCTCGGAAATCGCCAGGCCATATTCAAGCACCGCTTGCGAGAGAGTGACTACCACGCGAGGCTGGCTGATGCGCTGACACCCCTGCTCGGTTCGCCGCGACAGTTATCCGGCAGTCACCAGCAATCCGACCGATCCGCAGTTGAAGTCGCTGTGGCGAGAGGTGATCAATCCGATGATCCCGCTCGTTGCCCAGACGGGCGCCCAAGTATATTTCAAGCCGTACGACGTTCCGGAAAGCGCCTGGGTGTATGCCGGCACATCGCCCATCGAAACCCCGCAAGATGCGCCGAAAGGCGTACTGAGAATCCGAATCGAGAATCAAGGCTTCGTTACAGGCGAGTTCGCCGTCGCCAATCCCGGACCTCCTCTCATCACGACAGACGACATCGGCAAGTTGAAGGTGAATGCTAATGTTCCGGACGTTCCGTTGGTGCTTGCCCGCGAAGGTGAG
>JARRLJ010000549.1:0-2910 GCA_037387025.1 Gemmatimonadales bacterium | reverse complement strand
CGGGCGGGTGGCTAGGACTTGATCCCAACGAGGGTGTCGTGCAGCTCAAAGCGCAGATCGGGATGGCCCGCCAACTTTTGGGGAGCGTAACATCAACCGAGCCCGCGCGTCAGATGCAGACATGACTCGATTCAAGCGCTACTTCCCAATTCCGTATCTGCTCGCGGCGACCTTGGCGCTGGGACACGTGGTCTTTCATCTTCTGAAGTCGTCCGAGGTCGGCTTGGCATGGGTCGGAGCTCTCGTCGCCGTTTCCCCGCTCGTTGCGTTCATGGCGTCGCTCGTTCTGTTAAAGCGCGCCCGTGGGGGGCCGCTGCTGGAGCTAGTGCTCCGCGATGCCGACGGCAACGCTGTCCCTGTTTCGAACGAGAGGCACGCACTCTTCATGTTCGTCCGGGGCAACTGGTGTCCGCTCTGCATGGCGCAGGTTAGGGAAATTGCGGCGCAGTACCGGGAGCTGGAGGCTCGAGGCGTCGACCTATACGTCATCACCCCACAGCCGGACAACCATACCCGGGCGCTAGCCAGGCGATTCGATGTCCCGATTCGGTTCTGTGTGGACGAGGGGGGAGGGTTGGCCCGGCGGCTCGGAATCCAGCATCCAGGGGGAGTTCCGTTTCTGATCAGGGGGTATGGAGTGGACAGCGTTCTGCCTACCGTGCTCATCACCGATCCGCAACGAAAGATCATTTTCGTCGACATGACCGACAACTATCGGGTCCGTCCCGAGCCCGCCACCTTCCTCGCCGTACTCGACGCGCGCGCCTGATAAGCAGCGTAGGCAAGCATCACCAAGTTCTCGGCCCCCCACGAGCGCGGAGTCTTTTCCGAGATCGGTTGCCACAACTGGGCGAGTCGATCCGTAGAGGGATTCGCAGTGCCCACCAACGACGCGTCCCAAGCACGCGTCATCGTACTCCGGGTCTGCTTGATAACTAGCCCAAAGGACAACAATTATGAGACTATTTCGCAGAATCTGGACAATCAGGCACCCGGCTTCGGCTATCGTGATCGCCCTGCTCGGGGTCGCGACCGCATTCGCTGACGATGAAGTCGCGCCGGCGCCGCCCTCGATCGGCGCCGATGTGCCAGTCACGTACTTCGGTCCTCCTCCTTCGAGTGTCGAGCCCGAGCTGATCGGACCGCTTCAACTCCTCCGATCCGGTCAGATAGACTTCGACGCCAGCACCATCACCCTCCCGCTCTATCGCGGTCAGATGATGAATACGGACGAAGGCGTTTGGTTCATCGTCACCGACACCACCGATGAGGGGAATGCGATCGCACTCGGCCTCAATCACTCGCCGAAATTGGAGTATGCCGATACCTGTCGCGGCGTGCGTCGCGCCATTCAAGAACAAGATGCCTCGCTCACGTTTGACCACGGGACCGTGGACTTCAGTCCAGAAAGGATCGTCGTTCCCGGGGAAGACGCGCCATTTCCGCCTTCTGAGTTCCAGCCTGGTTCGGTCGGCGACGAGTTCTACAGCCCGTTGGTGCGCATCTTGAACGCGGGGAATCACGTGTACAACGCACCGACTGTAGCCTCTGACGTTTCAGAGGAAGAGCTCAATGAGATGTGCGACGGAAACGTCGATCACGCGGTCGTTCACGACAGCGTGACTGCCATCTGCCCTCGGGACGGCACCGTGACCCTAGCACTGGTGCCCGGCTTCAGCTTTGCCAAGCCTGTGCTCTACCTGAGCACCGAGTCCAACATGGAGCTCCCGGCCGCCCTCGAAGGAGCGACATTTGCGCCAGCTCTGCAGGACGTTGCGGTCGGCCGTGACGACAGCGCATTCAGTGCTGTTGAGCGCATTTTCGCCATGACCAACGGACCGACGAATGTCGTGGCCGGTGAAAGGAATCCGCAACGGCAGGGTTTCACGAGCGCACTTCGTGGCGAAGGTGGACCCCTGAACGTGTTGGGAGGCATCCCGACAGTCGCGACCGACTACAGTCCGCTTTGGGACTTGAACCTCGGAGAGTGGACCGAAGCCGCCATCGCCAACGGCTACCGCTCTCGCGTCACCGAAGAGTTCCAGATCCTTGGCCTCGTTCAGCGCGGGTTCATCACCGGGCCCAACGGAGCTCCCTACGGCTCGAGCGGCATCATCGTCAACTGTCCCATCGTTCACCGCTTTCTTTGAGGAAAATCCATGACTAAGTCAACAGCAACTCTTATCGCCATGATCGTCGCAGCGCTCTCCGTAGGCTGCAACGACAGCGCAGGTCCCGCGCGCCTCGAACTGAACAACAGAAGCGGCAATGCCAATGGCAATGCCATTCGCCACCACCACCGCAATCGCAATGACAACGGCGCTCCGTTCCTGCGTGACACGCGCGATCTCATGATGTGCGCCGCAAGCATGCCCGACCCCGGAGCAATCGAGGATAGCGGCGATGACGATAGCGTCGCGCCGGCACCGCCCTCGATTGGAACCGACATCCCATTGACGTATTTCGGGCCGGCGCCCTCCGATTCGAACCCACTTCTGATCGGACCGGTGACGCTTCTGAAGGCAGGCACCCTCGACCTCGACGCCGGTACGATCACCTTGCCGCTTTACCAAGGAAAGATCGCCGACTCCGACGAGAGCGTCTGGTACATCCTCACCGACACCACGGATCGGGACAACGCGGCGGCGCTTGGACTGAACCACGCGGCGAAGCTGAGCTTTGCAGGCGGCTCAGACGGCATGGGGGTGCGCACGGCCGCGTACGACAGAACGGGAACTCTGATCTTCGATCAGGGTACCGTGGACTTTTCGCCAGTTCGGAATGTGACCCCGGGGATCGATACGCCGTTCCCGCCTTCGGTCGCGCAACCTGGCTCCGTAGGCGATGCCGACTACTCACCGCTCGTGCGCATCGACAACGCAGGTGGTCACGTATACAACGCACCGATCG
>JARRLJ010000548.1:0-2634 GCA_037387025.1 Gemmatimonadales bacterium | reverse complement strand
ACCGGGTTCTCGATGACGCGCGCGTAGTAGAAGGCGGGACGGCCGGAGTCGAAAGAGGGATCGGTCCAGATCGCACACAGCTCGGTAAAGCCGCCGGTCCCCGGCTGGGGCTCGCATGTCGCAAGGTCGACGCTCGCGCCGTTGTCGGGGTTGCCGCCTACATCGAATGTTTCGGCGTGATATTCGCCTGCTTCGTCCAACCATCCTTTGATGATCTGAATTCGTTGGAGCGGTGTGCCGATTGTCTCTTCGGTGCCAGGATCCTGAATGGCAGACAAAAAGAACGTGGGCGCGCCGCCGTCGGGAGGCGCGGGGAGATCACCGCCCATGGGGACACCACGTTGGTATCCGATGGTGGCGAAGCTCGGGTCGTCGCACATGTTGCCTGGATACGACCAGCCACCGAAGAAACGCACCGTGATGTGGGGGCCGCTCGTGCCGTAGGTTTCTTTTCGGCGCATGGCAGAAAAGATCGCCTCGCGCGAGTTCTCTTCGGCCCAAACCACCGCGAGACCACCCCCGCTGTTGTCGGGATAGTCGACGAGACCCGTCTCGAACTCGGTGGCTGTGGCACCCTTACCGACATTGCCATGGCCAGCGTAGCCGCGCTCCGGAGTGTGCCCTGGCGCTGCGATATGCGTGTCGGTGCTGGCAACGATTCCGTGCTTGAACGGGTTGGCGCCGAGGCTCAGCTCGAGCTGCATGCCCTGACCGAGGGCGGCGCGCAGGAAATCGCTCGGGTGAGGATCGGTGAAGATGTTTACCGTGATGCTCGCGAAGTTGGCGTAGGGAAGCTTCTCGAAGCCGCACAGCTCGTCGGAGATGGTTTGACCAGGCAAGCATTCCGAGTCGCCCTTGTGCTGATAGATCTCGAAGAGCGGCTCCATGAACGCGCGCTCCTCGGCGTAGTCGGCGTCGATGGGATCACCATTTTGATCGAGCGGCTGGAAGAAAGTCCCCGCAGATAGATTCGAATTGTGAGGGATCGTGAGTGCATCGCACTGCGTCCCCGCATCGATGCATTCGGTTCGAAGGTGCCGCCACAGCCCCTCGACGTACGTTTCGTCGAAGTAACCGACCGCACGATTGGGAACGACCTCGTTTCGGAAGATGACGTTTCGGTGCAGGTTGTTGCTGTTCGGATTTGGAGTCCACTCGTAGCCGAGCAGCGCGGAGAACTCACAGGACGACGACGCATCGTGAGCCGCCGCTGCGTCGTCTTGGATCTTGCCCCACACCTCGACCCCGGCTTGCAGGCAATACTCACCGCCCTCCCCACAGAGCTCCGGGTAAGCCACCTGGTCGGGTGGCTGAGAAGTGATCAGGCCAAAGCTCGCGAATGACTCCAACGGATCGCCGCGATACAGCTCGCATTGAGGATGGTTGTAGCCCGGTTGTGCCGGGTCGGTGCACTGCGCAACGGTTCCCAGATACTCTGCGTGGTCCGAGATCACGACCCAGTCGAGTGGGCGATCACGCTGAATGGTTCGCAGCGGTTTCCCCTGCTCGTCATACGGCTGAATCCCGATCGGCTCTCCGCGCGCAAAACGGTACGCGTCTTCATGCCCCAACCGCGTTCCACGAACGTTCGCGTCATACGACAGCGCGGTGTGAACGTGCGTGTCCCCAAACAACGGCCGTCGCAGCGGGTCGTAGCTCTCGCAGGTCTGCTCGACGCAGTCGTCGCATACGTAGGGCTCGGTAGAGGTCGAGCTGGTGGTGCACGCTGCAACTAGAAGAAGGAAGCACGTCGCGATTCTCATGCGGGGGGAGTATCACGGATCAGCGACAGTGTCAGCGGGAGTGTCAGGGTCAGTGGCAGCGTCAGTGTCAGCGCCGGCGCCAGTGTCGGTGCCAGCGTCAGTGTCAGCGTCAGTGTCAGTGTCAGCGTCAGCGTCAGTGCCGGAGTCCTTGTGATGGTACTTCGTCATCGTGATCTCCTTTTTGCGAGTGAGTGGGGTCGGGCTGGCGCCCTTTCGGGGAACCCCACTCACTCGCAAAAAGGAGATCACTCATGGGACTCATCATTCAGCAACGGGCGCTTCAGGCAGCAGGCGGGCTACGACAAGTTCTTCCGGTTGTGCGGAAGCGTGATAGGTGCCTCTTTGAGCAGATTCATCGGGCGATGAATAGCGTGGTCCTCAACATCGCGGAGGCCGATGGAAATGATGCCGGAACGGCAAGGGCTCGGTTCTCGTCGGCATGTGGGTCGGCCAAAGAGGTCCGAGCCGGACTCCAGCTCGCGGTCGCGTACGGGTACGTCTCGAGCTCACGAATCAACGAGGTGGACATCGCGCTCGACCAGGTCTGCGCGATGTCCTGGAGATTGTCGGGACGCTAGAGCCTTCGGCCCAAGCACCACGTGATGGCGCAGACCTCGTCGAGCTTCTCGTCGAGGTGGGTCGCCATGCCGGTCTCGATGTACCCCCAGTCGCTTGCGACGTTTAGCGCCGCCCGAACCTCCTTGGCGGAGCCGCATGCGGTAGAGAATCGGGCCCGCGCATTCCCAGCGTCATTCCCGCGCCCCTCCGCGATGTTCAGCACCACGCTCTGCGCGGCCCGCTTCAGTTGGTCGGCGAGCGACTTGTCGTGCTCGCGAACGATGTGGAGAACGGGGACCAGCTCTCGGACGAC
>JARRLJ010000547.1:1704-6158 GCA_037387025.1 Gemmatimonadales bacterium | reverse complement strand
GCTGTATCTGGAAACCGAGAGCCGTGAGGAAGCCCTCGACACCGTGTTCGCCACACCGCTTGAGAGCGTGCCGGGCGAACATTACGTGTACTCTGATCTCGGCGCGATCTTGATGACCCTTATTGTGGAACGGGTCAGCGGCTCGAGGCTGGATGTGTTGCTCGAGAACAGAGTCTTCGGGCCATTGGGCATGAGCTGGACTCGCTACCGGCCACCGCCCGAGTGGCGTGACCGCATTGCGCCCACCGAAGACGATCCCTGGCGCGGAAAAGTCGTCCGGGGGGAGGTGCACGACGAGAATGCCGTACGCCTCGGAGGCGTGTCCGGCCACGCGGGACTCTTCAGCTGCGCGCCGGACTTGGCGCGCTACGCCAAATGGATCTTGGGTGCCTACCACGGACGTCTCGAACCGAACGCGCCGTTGTACGTCCCGAGCGAAGTGGTTACTGATTTCGCACGGCGCCAACCGGGCCCGGAGGGTTCCACCCGCGCGCTGGGTTGGGACACGCCATCTCCCGAAGGAAGTTCAGCAGGTACGCTGATGTCACGCTCCAGTTTCGGACACACCGGGTTCACCGGAACTAGCATCTGGATCGATCCTGAGACCGAAATGTTCGTGATATTGTTAACCAACAGGGTGCATCCAACACGAGAAAGCAACGCGATACGGAGATATCGAGGAATGGCGGCGGATTCTGCGGTCGTTGCGATCGGGAGATTGGGTACGGAGCACTGAGTGCGGAGTGCATTGATTCGCTCTTACCGCCCCTTACCGTCTCTTCTATCGTTGACAAGAGATAGCCTTCTCTCTATGTTTACGGACCGCTACGGAGGTGTTTTGATGGGTACAACACAGCGCCCTGAGGCCACAGTGAACATCGGCTTGACGGAAAAAGCGCAAGAACAGGTGCGTAACTTCATGGAGCAAGAGAACGTGCCACCTGAGACCGCGGGTCTCCGAGTGTCCGTCATGCCGGGAGGATGCTCCGGATTCAAGTACGGACTCAACATCGAAGGGAAACCGCTGGACGACGATTTGATCGTGCAACGAGGTGATGTGCGGGTGTTCGTAGATGCGTTCAGCGCTCAGTATTTGAACGGCACCGAGATCGACTACGTGAGCACGATGCAAGCTTCCGGTTTCACGTTCAACAACCCGAACTCGACCGGTGGTTGCGGGTGCGGCGAATCGTTCTCTGCCTGACGAGTAGTCGTCATTTCTGTGGACAAAAACGGCCTGCGAAAAGCTCGCGGGCCATTTTTGTATCTGCTATTCTAGGGTGAGTGATGGGCGGAATCGATCTGCTGGTAATGGTGGTCTACTTCGCCGCGGTCATTGCTATCGGCGCGTATTTCACCGGACAACAAAAAGATGCGGCCGACTATTTCCTAGGCCGGCACGCGATGCCCTGGTGGGCCGTCATGTTGTCTGTGGTGGCCACGGAAACCTCGGCGCTCACGGTGATCTCAATCCCCGGCGTCGCCGCGCGCGGAGATCTCACTTTCCTGCAGTTGCCGTTCGGCTATCTAGTCGGTCGGATTGGTGTGGCGCTTTGGCTCCTGCCCGGCTATTTCCGCGGCGAGCAGGAGACCGCGTACACCCGGCTCGAGACCCGCTTTGGTGGCACAACGAGAAAGCTGGCGTCGGCCATTTTCATGTCGATCCGCGCCCTGGGCGACAGTGTGCGAGTCTTCGCCACGGCAATCCCGCTCCACATTGTCACCGGCCTGTCAATCTTCTGGTGCGTGATTATTGTAGCGGTCGCCACCCTAGCCTACACCTGGGCAGGAGGCATCAAGGCTGTCATTTGGGTGGATTATTGACACGGCAATGGAAGCGGGCAATCTCAAGACCTTCGATTGGGACATTTCGGTCACCAGCACGTATACGTTCTGGGGGGGCATGATTGGAGGTGCGCTGCTTTCGGCCGCGTCGCACGGCACCGACCACCTGATCGTGCAGCGCCTCTTGGCAACTCGCTCATTGGCCGACGCGCGGCGGGCTCTCATTGGCTCAGGAGTCCTCGTCATCATTCAGTTCGGCATCTTCCTGATAGTCGGTACCCTGCTGTGGGCCGCGGGCGCGGACGATCCGTCGCTGAGCGGTGATGAGTTATTCGCAACGTTCGTGGTAGATCAACTGCCCACCGGTTTGTCCGGCCTCGTTATCGCCGGGATCTTCGCAGCCGCCATGAGCACGGTGAGTTCATCGCTCAATTCGCTCGCATCGGCGGCAACACACGATTTCTACGCGCCGATCACCCGGCGCGACGACGCGCGGCACCTGCTTGCGGTTGGTCGCCTCGCGACCGTCGCGTGGGCGGTGGTGCTGGCCGGCGGAGCACTTGCTTTCCAATCGAGAGATCAACCCGTGGTGGAGCTGGCACTTTCCATCTCGTCCATCACGTATGGCGGGCTGCTCGGCACTTACATACTTGGAGGCATAGCGCAACGCGCGCGCCAGGTAGACGCCATTACAGGCATTGTGGTTGCCACGGTGTCGATGTTAGTGATTGTGCTGGCGAAGCCGGGACCGCTGGCCAATCTGGCCTGGCCGTGGTACGTGCCGTTAGGCACTGCCATAGCGCTGGCTGCAGGTTTGGCGCCCGGATGGTTAAGATCCCTGCGAGGTCAAGAATGAGCCTGTATGCTGGAATCGATGCCGGCGCGTCGCACACCGAAGCGGTGGTGTCAGACGAATCTCTCCGCCCGGCTGCCCGTTGGCGTGGACTCGGCGCGGCGATGCAGCCTGGCCGCGCCGCACAGTCGGCCCGAGTCATTCTGGATGTACTCTCATTGGCGCTGGAGGCTTCCGGATTGGGTACCGAACCGGACAGCTTGGTTGTGGGCGCCACCGGGGCGGGCAGGAAGGAGGTCCAAGAAGAGCTGGCTGGTGCGCTGCAAGCTGCCTTGGGAGAGGCCACCACCGTGAATGTGACTACCGATGCCGAGATTGCTCTCGCGAGCGCTTTCGGCGAATGGCCGGGGGTAGTGGTAATGGCAGGTTCCGGCTCGATTGCCTATGCCCGAGGACCTGAAGGGGAACAGTGGCGCTCTGGAGGGCTCGGTTGGCAATTCGGAGACGAGGGAAGTGGTTTCTGGCTCGGATCGGAGGCGATCTCAGCCATCGGTCGGGCGGTTGACGGACGCGGGCCCGAAACCAACCTGACCGCTCTGATCCAGGCGGAGACCGGCACCGGTTCAATCGCCGGAACGATGCAGTGGGCGGGTAAGGCAGACCGTTCTCAGCTGGCTCGACTGGCTCGCACCGTGTGTACCGCTGCCAAATCCGGCGACTCCGTTGCTTCCGAACTCGTGGAGCAAGCGGCAAGCAGCCTCGCCGATCACGTGAGTACCTTGGTACGGAAGTATCCTGGAGGGTCGGTGAAGGTTGCCCTTGGAGGGGGGCTGCTCAGTCACGACTCACCCGTCCGTCACGTGCTCGACTCTATCATCCACGAGCAGTTGCCACAGGTGGAGCTACTCGACATTTCGATTGACCCGCCGGGTGGGGCTTTGGCCATGGCGCGCGGGCTGCACACCGACGTCAAGGAGTGATCTTGACATCGAAGTGTGAAGCGACGGGCGTCCCGTCCGGCAGGCGCGCCGGATGGAACGTGAACTGGGACATCTTCTCCATAAACCTCTTGCGGTAGTCCGAGTCCCGAATGCGCGGCTCGACATCCACCTTCGTTACCTTGCCACGCTCGTTGATCCAGAACCGGACGCGGAATTCCTGACCTTTTATAGATTCGGGTGCATCGGGCGGTAGCAGCATCTGCCGTGACTGCGGTCCGTAACCCGCTCCGCCCTCTCCACCGGTACCTGGCCCTTGACCGCTGCCGGTTCCCGCACCCTCTCCGGTCCCCGTCCCGCCACCGGAACCGGTACCGCTCCCCGGTCCACCACCGCTGCCGTCACCCACTCCGATTTTCGAAGCAATGACTACCGGCCCCGTCGGCTGGGCGATCTTCACTGTGGGTGCGTCCTTCTGGATTTCCTTGAGTTGCGGCTTCGGGATCGGCAACTCGATCGCCCGCTCATTGGTGGGAGCCTCGCGAGCCGGCGCCGCGGCGGCAATGTATGGCGGGATTTCGACGTAGCTCACCCGGGATCCGCCACCCCCACCGCCACCTCCGGCCGGTCCGGGCCCGCCGCCCGCGATGAACAACTCACCCGCTCTACCACCCAGGATAACAAACAAGACGATGGTACCGTGCACCACGATAGACGTCGCCGTTCCCCCGAAAAACGGTTTGTCGGACCGGGGGAGTCTCAGCTGAGGGGGTGCAGGTCGTTGCCGCATCACTATCGTATAATACACCAAACGGGCGCGAGAGCCCCGAGTTTCGGCCCCCACGCCCATCTGTATTCTACCGGTACAGCTCGAGCTAGTCTTCCGCCGCTTCCTCGTCTGCTTCCTTCGGCGTCAGCCCGATGACCTGGACACCAGC
>JARRLJ010000547.1:0-1618 GCA_037387025.1 Gemmatimonadales bacterium | reverse complement strand
CTGGTACTTCCGATTACGAGCCGGCTTGAGAAACATCAACTTGGCCGGCCGATTGTCGTAAATCGAGTGGAGTCGTCCATCGAGACCTGCTCGAGTCACAGGCTCGTTGTTCACTGCGATTGAACCATCGGCTCGCATCTCGAGTACGATCTGATCACTGTCACCCGAATCCTCATTCTGCTCTCTTGTCTCAACTGGAGGAACCTGGGTATCCATCGCCTTCCTCTGGAGGGGCACCTGCATCATGAAGATGATGAGCAGTACCAGAAGAATGTCGATCATCGGGACGACATTGGGCTCGTTGAGCGGCCCGCCTTCGCCGGTGCCAACCTGCATTGCCATGGGCTTACCCCTCCCCTCTTACACGGCGCGCCTGACCCGGCAAGACGCGACTCTCTTCAGATATCGTGGCGAGCACGCGTACGCCTGCTGTGCGCGCGATCTCGACGGCGTCCTGAATCACACCATAGTCAAGATCATTGTGAGCTCTCAGATACAAGATCTTGTCTTTGGTGCGGGCGTCGTACACGGCCCTGAGATACTGCTCCAGCAGCCCCTCCTGGTCGCACGAAGCGTCACCAGACGGACACACTCGGCGAATCTCCCCGGTACCGGCATCGAGGAAGTACGCCCCTCTCATGTCGATACCCAGCACTACGTCGCCGTCTTCTTCGGGTCGGTCCTGAATCTCCTTGGCATACGGCATCGTTGCCTGCATACCACTGGAGATGATCGGCGTCACGATCATGAAGATGATCAACAACACCAACATGATGTCGATCATCGGCACGACGTTGGGCTCGTTCTTGGCGTTGGTTTTAGCACTTACATCCATGAGACCAGCTCTCCTTTGTCGACTGGTCCGTGACCGTTAGCTCTGCGGCTGCGTGGAAGCGGCCTGCTGAGCTTTGAACTCCTTCGTGAAGATCGACCGGCCGAACTCGCTGCCGACGCTCTTGATCAAGAAGTCGATCAGCTCTTTCGACGTATACGTCATCTCCACCGTGATGTTCTCGATTCGCGTGGTGAAGTAGTTGAACAGCCACACCGCTGGAATCGCCACACCGAGCCCGAAAGCCGTCGTGATCAGAGCCTCGGCGATACCGGCCGAAATCGCAGCCAGGCCACCGCTTCCGGTGAGCGCCATGCCGGTGAAGGCGTTGACCACACCCATGGTGGTTCCTAGCAGACCCACGAACGGGGCCGTCGCGCCAACCGTGGCGAGAATTCCCATTCCGCGCTTCAGCTCGGAAAGCAGAATCAGACTCTGACGCTCAACTGCGCGCTCGGCTGAGTTGATGTCGGCACTCGTGATGGTCGCCCGGTCGCGCAGCAGAGGCTTCACTTCTGCCAACGCTTGGCCGAGCACCCGCGCCACATGTGAGACTTGCTCCTTCTCCGCCAGCTCGATAGCTGCATCCAGCTCCTCTTCCTGCAGGAAGCGAGCAAACTCGGGAGCAAACCGGCGGGTCGCCGTACGGCTGCGGCGGAACCTCCACCACTTGGCAGCGGCCACTGACAGCGAGAGCACTGACATGACCATCAACAAGATGATGATGAACCGCGCGAACGTACCAGCGTCGTTCCATAGTTGAAGTAGGGATACTTCCATTGCCTA
>JARRLJ010000546.1:0-2641 GCA_037387025.1 Gemmatimonadales bacterium | reverse complement strand
CGTTGGACAGGCCCACGGCTTCAACACCCGGCAGCGCCCGTACACGCTGCTCGATGTCGCGCACGAACAGCGCACGATCGGCCGGACCCCGTAGGCTGGCTGATGCGACGTTGATGTTGAACACCATGAGTCGGTCGGGATCGAAGCCAGGATCGACTCGCTGGAGTTGTGAGAAACTCTTGAGCAATAGGCCCGCTCCAGCCAGCAGCGCAACCGACAACGCAATCTGCGCGACCACCAACGTACGCCCGAATCGTGTCTGTATCGGGCCGCCACTCGAATTTCGTTCCCGCAGGGAATCCGTGCTGGGCCTGTCCGAGTACACGACCGCCGGCACGACTCCTGAGATGACCGCTGCGATCACCGAAACCAACACCGTAAACACCAGTACAGTGGCATTGGCCTCTATTACGGTGCCGGCCGGGAGCGCAGCCGCACTCATGGTGGCAATAGTCGGGGTCATCGAAGCTGCGATTCCCACACCGAGCACGGCGGCTACCAGCGCAATGACCAGCGTCTCAGTCAGCAGTTGGCGTATGAGACGGCCCCTGCCCGCGCCGAGAGCCGCCCGGATAGCCAGTTCCCGGCGTCTGCTGCTTCCCCGGGCCGCCAGCATCGTCGCCACGTTCATGCATGCGATTAGCAGGACGATCACAACGGCACCTTGGAGCGCGAGCAGCGCGGGCTTTGTGTACGCCACCAAATCTGCCGCGAGCGGTACCACGGTGATCCGCGTTCCCGCCTTCTGATACGCGGGCATCAGCTCACGCTGCTGGGCGGCCACCGCATCCATCGCCGATTGGGCCGTCACGAACGTCGCGCCCGGCGTCAATCGCGCAACAGCAACACCCGTATTGTCACTGTCGAGATCACGCCGGCGATCCTGTCGTCGGAACATCCTCAGGTCCACACCAAGTGGTGTCCACAGGTCGACATCAGTTGCGAATCCCACATCAGGTGGCGTGCGCAGAGCGAACGACTGGGGCAGCACACCGAGTACGGTTTGCATCTGTCCGTTTACAGTCACGGACTTACCGACCACCGCCGAATCGCCGCCGAACCGGGTTAGCCAGAGTCCGTGACTCAGAAGCGCCACATTTGGCGGAGGCACAAAGGTCGAGTCGGCCAGGGAGGTGGCTGAGATTTCTCCCTCGCCGGCGTAGAAGGTACGCCCTAACACCGCAGGCACGCGGAGCACGTCGAAGAGATTTGGGGACACGACACCTACGCGAACGTGCTCAGCTTGGTCACCGATCTGTAGCATGCCGTCGGTCGGGTTCGCGGCGAACGCAACACCTTGGAACACGTCATCGCGCAACCGGAAGTCGATCAAGTCCGGTGCGGGAACCTGCATGCGCCCGGCAGCTATCCTGTTGGTTTGCCAGACGAACGCGAGGCGGTCGGCATCACCATAAGGCGGTTCGCGTAGCAGCACTGCGCTAACAGCTGAGAAAATGGTCGTGTTAGCACCGATCCCAACTGCCAGCACTCCCACTGTGATGAGCGTGAATCCCGGTTGCTTCCGCAGGCCGCGTGCGGCATACGCGAGATCGCGCATGAACTCTTCGATCGGCGCGAGGGATCGGACTGCTCGTGCCTGCTCCATGTGTCGCGTGCGGTTGCCGAATGAGCGGTGCGCCGCAAATCGCGCATTGTCTTCCGTCATTCCACGTCGTGCCAGTTGCTCGGCCTGCATATTGAGGTGGAACTCCATCTCTTCGTCGAGTTCACGCTCCACTCGGTGTGGAAACAGCAAGGCGCGCAGCCCCAACCAGAATCGTCGCATGCTACGCTTCGGCCAACACCCGATTCACAGCGAGCGAGAAGGCCTTCCACTCACGGTTCCCCTGCTCTAGGCGCTGTTTCCCTTTTGGCGTCAGGCGGTAATACTTCGCGCGGCGATTGTTTTCCGACGTTCCCCACGCCGCGCGGATCCATCCACGATGTTCGAGTCGATGTAGCGCCGGATAGAGCGACCCCTGATTCACAGTCAGAGCATCGCGTGACACCAGATGGATCCGTTGGGCTACGCCCCACCCGTGCATCGGTCCCTGCTGTAGCACTCGAAGAATGAGCAGGTCGAGCGTCCCTTGAAGGAGATCTGCTTGTGGCGTGTTCATCAGCTTCCCCTAGAATGTCGACAGGAAGGTGGGGACTCTCCTGTAGAATGTCAAGGGGAAGAACCGCCGGTCACTGTGTGACGCCGCGGGGCCAGGCGTTTCGAAACCCATTGAAACCTTATTCTCACACATGCCGTATTATTTGTTATAGAAAGTATGAGATATGTCCAAACGAGACCATTTGGGTGAGTTCGAACAGGTCGTTCTTCTGGCGACCATGCGGTTGGGGCCGGACGCCTACGGTGTGACGATCAAGGACGAGATCGAAGCCAGAACAAGGCGAAAGGTATCCCTGGGGGCCATCTATCCCACCGTGGACCGCCTCGAGGAGAAGGGTTTCGTTACCTCTCGCGCGGGTGAGCCCACGGCGGAGCGCGGCGGTAGATCCAGGCGTCACATCAAGATCAAACCAGCCGGGCTCAGGGCGTTGCGCCGCTCCCATGAGATGCTGGCCGCGTTGTGGGACGGCTTCGAGCAGGAGGTTACACCGTGACGGGCGGAACGGACCGAGCGCGGCCTCG
>JARRLJ010000545.1:0-2642 GCA_037387025.1 Gemmatimonadales bacterium | reverse complement strand
ATCTTTTACAAGGCGGTGTTCTGGCAGGAGGGCCGACGACCTGCGAACAGGCGCGCGCCCACATGAGGCAGAGCTGGCGAATTGTGGCTTTTGCCGTCGTTATTGCGCTGCTGGTGATGGCGCTGGCGCCCTACATATGGATAGTTCTGACCTCCTTCAAGACGCGGATCGATGCACTTGCGGACGTTCCGATCTGGCTCTTTTCGCCCACCCTCGACCACTATCCTAAGGTTTTCATCGACAAGGGCTACTTGCCGCTGGTCTGGAATAGCGCCATCGTCGCGAGTTCGACCACCGTCCTGTCGCTCGCGGCCGGTGCTCCGGCAGCCTACGTCTTCGCCCGCCACCGTTTCGCGGGGAAGGAAGACCTTTTTTTCTTTTTCCTGACCACCCGCATGGCGCCGCCGATTTCCATTGTCGTCCCTTTGTTTCTGCTATTCACCGATATCGGCATTACCGACAAGCTGATCGCCGTGATCATTGCCCATACCTCGTTCAATCTGTCACTCGTCGTGTGGATGATGCGGGGCTTTTTCGCCGATATTCCGCAAGAGGTGGACGAGGCGGCGCAGATGGACGGGCTCAGTCGAGCCGGGACGTTTCTCAAAGTGTTGGTGCCGATGGCTGCGCCGGGCCTCGCCGCCTCGGCCATTCTGTGCTTCATTCTGAGCTGGAACGAATTTCTCTACGCTTTCATTCTGGTCGCCTTCGAAGGACGCACGCTGACGGTGGGCATTCCCGGTTTGATCACGCCTCACGGCACCCTGTGGGGTCAGGTGGCGGCGGTCGCAGTCGTTGCAACGCTCCCCATCATCGCCTTCACCATCCTGGTACAGCGCCACCTAGTCCGGGGCTTGACCTTCGGCGCGGTCAAGGGATAACGGCACACCATGAGCGTTGAATTCCGAGATGTCCGCAAGGTGTTCCCCGACGGAACTGTGGCCCTCGACGACTTCAACCTGACCTTCGAGGAGGGCGAGTTCATCGTTCTTCTGGGCCCATCGGGTAGTGGCAAGACCACAGCCTGCAGAATTCTCGCCGGGCTGGAGGAGCCGTCGAGCGGGAGCATCTGGGTTGGCGACCGGGACATCACCCAACTTCCGCCACGCCAGCGCCGCATGAGCATGGTGTTCCAGAACTACGCGCTCTATGCCCACCGCAGTGTTTACGACAATATCGCCTACCCACTCCGGATCCGGCATGTCGAGCGCAGGCAAATCGACAGTCGGGTGCGGGAAACGGCGGCAATGCTTGAAATTTCCCACCTGCTGGATCGCCGTCCGAGTCAACTCTCGGGCGGCGAGGCCCAGCGCGTCGCGGTGGCACGAGCCCTCGTCTGGCGGCCGGAGATCTGCCTGATGGACGAGCCTCTTAGCAATCTCGACGCTTTGCTTCGCCTACAGACCCGCACCGAGCTGAAACGCCTCCACTTCGAGCTGGGCACCACCTTCGTCTTCGTCACTCACGACCAGGAAGAGGCGATGACACTCGGCACGCGCATTGCCGTGCTAAGGGAAGGCCGATTGATCCAATTCGACACACCACGCGAGATCTATCGCAAGCCAGCGACTCGCTTTGTCGCTGAATTCATCGGTCGGCCAGCGATGAACACTATAGAGGGAGAAATTCGCGACGGGCTGTTCCGTGCCGGTCAACTCGCCATACCCGCGGCGGGACGCCCCGATGGACCCATCGTCATCGGAGCTCGCCCTGAGCAGCTCGTTCTGTCGGACTCGCAAGGTGGCGAGGCTTGCGACTTCTCGGTCGACGTGGTCGAGCAAGTGGAACCAGACACACTGATGTTTCTTAAGAACGGCAGTAGCGCAATCGTCGTGCGCGCGTTTCGCGAGGTGATGGAACTGGCGCCCGGCGCCTGCGTCCGGGTGACCTTTCCGGCGGAGGTACTCCATTTCTTCGACGCCGAAACAGGCGAACGGCTGCAATGAATCCGTTAATACACCTCGTGCCACTAGCAATCGCTGCGGCCGTCGGCTATTGCCTCTATCAGGTGAACAAAACACGGCAATGGCTGCGAATCGGCGAGCTGATATTTTGGGACGCCGTCCTGCTCATCTTGATTTACCTGATTTGGCTCATCTGGTTTTGATACCGCCTGCCACTCTGCCCAGATAGTCGCAGCGCTCAAAGTCGTTAGGGGCTGGGTTCCTCCGTACGATGAGGAAGATCACTCTCCGGATTATCTGGCCATCTATTCTAAGCGTTGGCGTGTTTTTCTTCATGCGCAGTATGGTTACATTTTTGGCTGTGATTTTCTTAACTACGCCGACAACGCAGCTCGCTGCCGTCTCCGTCCTGTTGCTCGATGATGCGGGCAACCAAAACCAGGCAGCGGCCTTCTCAGTTTGCATCATGGCTATCGTGGGTCTTGCACTTGTCATGTTTCACGGCTTATTGCGAGTGTGCGGCGCGAGAAACATTTCGCTGATTCGGTGAGGGCGCCGCGGCCAATCAGAAGATTCGTGAGGAACAGCACGTGCATTCTTCGACTTGAATGTCCGAAACGGGTCAAAAGCGGACATCTGGACCGCACGCTCGGAACGTCCGCTAACGGGTGCTAAGCCGACATCCGATGTCCGCTAACTCGTAGCGTCCAAGGTGATGTCCGGTTTCCGGGGCAAAGC
>JARRLJ010000544.1:0-4684 GCA_037387025.1 Gemmatimonadales bacterium | reverse complement strand
CTGGTTTGTGGCGCAGTGGTCGTTCCCGTGAGTCTGAAGCCCACGGGCTGAGTACCGGCTGGAACGTCGACGAATTCGCTCGGTGCTCCGAAGGCAAGCGACTGCAGCACAACCCGCCCTCCCACGATCACATCCATTGGTGCGATGCCCGCGAGCGTGTGGACGGCGCGTAACTGCGCCTTGGGACCAGTGATCTCGTCGTCGGGAAGATCTACGACACCGTCACTGCACGACGGGAGAATGGCGAGCAGCGCGATGAAAGCCAACCGGGCGTGGTATCGCATGATACCCCCTGTTGTGGTTCGACCGTAAAGAACGAAACGCCGGTACTCAGCCCGTGGGCTTCAGACTCACGGGAACGACCACTGCGCAACGAAACGCCGGTCAAGTACGCGTCAAGAATACCCAACCGGCGGTCACCACAGCCGTATATGACTACGGATGCCGTGACTCTATTGTTTCGGAGAGCGAGGACCTGGGGGCCCGTCTGCCGCAGGATGTCCGGAATCGAGGACGAGACTGCACTTCCTCCAACCGGGGAGACGAAGCCGTGTAAAGCATCGTCGGCTCGTGCAGCCCCAACGCAGACCGGTCAGGTCGACGTCACGCCGGTCTACCGCTGCTGTGCCAGGACGTCCGCGTTCAGATTTGCCTTCCTGACGATGGCAGCAAACCGAGGGTCATCGCGTAACGGATCGAACAACGGCGATGCCAGGGGCTCGGAGCCAAAGAATGGGTCGTGTGCGTCCGCGGCCCGGTCTAACCAATCCAGCGCAGCCGAGAGGTTCCCCAAGCCCACATAGATTCTGGCAATGGCAGCCGCATTGCCCGTGGCAACGTTGGTGGAGTCGATGGAACGCAATACCGCCCGGGCTCGCTCCGGCCTCCCGGTTACGGCATAGGCGTAGCCTAATAGCCCGCTGACAGTCGCCACTCCATCGGTCATCTGCATTGTGGCCTCGAGAACGGGTACTGCTGCGGCCGCTCGGTCCACGTATAGGTAGACGGCGGCAAGCATGTACTGCGCCACGGGAGCAAGCGGATCGAGATGCGCCGCATGCTCCACTCGTTCGATGGCAGCATCCGCATCGCCAGCGACTGCGAGCGCCAGACCATGTAAGGCGGGGAAGACCGGTGACACCGGGTCGAGTTCCGTGGCCCGCTCGAACTCGGCAATCGCCTCGTCAATGCGTCCGTTCAACAACAGGTTCTCACCGTACCACTGACGTGCCGTTGCATTCCGCGGATCCAGCCTGATAGCCCTCCTCAAGTCCTGCTCGGCGTCGGTCCACTGCCACATGCTGTTCCGCAGACCACCGCGAGACACGAATGCGCCAGCCAAATTGCTGTCGAGAGCCACAGCCCTTTCCGCTGCGCGCAAGCCAAGCGGCAGCATAGAGTCAATTGGTGCCCTGCTGTAGAGTGGCAGCAACCCATAGACATCTGCAATGCCGGTATACGCGTCGGCGTACCCGGGATCCCTCGAGACGGCCTGCTCGAAGTACTCGAGCGCACGATGCAGTCCGTTGGAACTGCGCTGTCGGAAGAAGTATCTACCACGGAGATAGAGATCATATGCTTCGAGATCGCCCGTGCCACGGTAGGGCGTGGCGTCCGCTGTCATCTCACCACCGAATCTCCCTCGCAGCGCAGTTACAATCGCCTGTGTTAGACTGTCCTGAACCGCGAACACGTCGCTCAGTTCACGCTCATACGATTCGGACCAAAGTGAGAGTCCGTCGGCAACGTCGATGAGCCGGGCGGTAAGGCGAAGCCGACTCCCCTCACGCCGCACAGTGCCCTCCAGAAGGGTCGACACGTTCAGTGCATCGCCAATCGCACTCGGTGTCGCGTCACTCCCCCTATACGCGAACGCAGCCGTTCGCGATGCAACGCGCAGCCCAGGGACCTTGTTGAGAGCGTTCATCAGTTCATCAGTCATTCCATCTGCGAAATAGACGTCCGCGGTATCACCACCGATGTTCACGAGCGGCAGCACGGCTATCGATCTCTGGGCCTCTCCTGCCGTTGATGACTGGGCATCTCCATTTCGCATAACCCAGAGCGTCACCCCGATCGCGGTAATCGCAGCAGCGGCGAGTGCCGCCACGCCGACCTTCTTCAGTGGGCCCGGTCGACGGAGAACGCTCGATGCACCGGACGGCTGCGTCACGGTGACGTCCTCCAGCGCGTCGACGAGTTCGGAAGCAGATTGTTGACGATCTGCGGGATCCTTCTCGAGACAACGCATCACGAGCGATGCGAGCCGGGCTGAGAGCCCCTCGCGCTTCTGATCCAGAGGTACCGGCTTCGTGCCGAGGTGCGCCGCCATCAGTGCCTGCACAGATAGGTCGTGGAACGGTGGCGTTCCGGCTAGCATCTCATAGGCCATGACACCGAACGCGTAGATGTCGGCCCTGTGGTCGACGGACGCGTCACCCGCAACTTGCTCCGGTGCCATGTACGTCGGGGTGCCAAGGGAGGTGCCCACGCGGGTAAGCTCACCCGTTTCTCCACTGACCACACTCTGGGCGGAACTCAGGGCCTTCGCCACACCGAAATCGGCCAACGTTGCGGAACCGGAAGTCAAGAGAACATTGTCCGGCTTTATGTCGCGGTGCACGATGCCGCGGTCGTGCGCGTAACTCAGTGCGCGTGCGATATCGCGCAAGATGCTCACAACCTCGCGCGGTTGCATCGGTCCGGTGCGCTCAATCCTGCTGCGCAGCGACTCTCCCTCGACAAAAGGCATCACGAAATAGGGGAGGCCATCGATCTCACCCGCGCTGATCACGCCGACTATGTGCGGGTGCTGCAACCCTGCCGCGACCATGATTTCGCGCTGGAAACGATCGATCGAGACGCCTGCAGCGAGGTCTCGCGGTAAAACCTTTACAACGACCTTACGCCCCAGTGAGTTGTCGACTGCAACGAACACACGGGACATACCACCACCGCCGAGTTCCCGCTCGATCGAATAGCGGTCGGCAAGAGCCGAATCGGACGGTCCTGCAGGTCGGTCACGTACAATAAACCTCAACCGGGGGGTCAATTAAGGTATGGAGTGACGGATGTGCATCAACCCTGTGCGAACTCCCCGCTCATCACTACCGCACTGTGCTCGGATTGATCCGAGTGGTGCCAACTCACTGCTCACGCTGGATGTTGCCCGTGTGAGGAGGACGCACACCGCTGCAACCCCCATCGCCGTATCCCCGTAGTGTCGGCAGGCTCTAGCAACGAGCTGCACCATCCCCACTGACCAGAGGTGACAAATGACTTCACCTGTCGTCACTATCCGCTGGATCACCGCCATCACGCTGATCTCGTGTCTCGTCCTCGCGCCGCCGCTCAACGCACAGACCATCTTCGATGCGGCTCGGCAGGGAGATGCCAGTACGGTGCATCGACTGCTGGAGTCCGATCCCTCACTCGTCACGGCTACCGACGAAGACCGCCGAACGGCATTGCACTATGCAGCCCAGGGTGGGCGCTACGAAGCGGCGGCCGTCCTACTCGATGCTGGAGCGGAGATTGACGCTCGTGAGGAGGACGACGAGACTCCCCTGCACTACGCCGCCTGGCGGAGCCAGGTGTCAGTTGGCCGGCTACTCATTGCGAGGGGCGCCAACCTCGAAGCGCGGAATCACTGGGGCCGCACTCCGTTGCTCATTGTGGGTCGCGAGACGGGTAACGCAGACATGGCAGGTCTGTTGATCGACGCCGGTGCCGACGTCAATGCGCGAGACCGAGGTGATGATTCCTCACTGGACTTGGCAGCGTGGCGCGGATTCGCCGACTTGGTTGACCTGTTGCTCGACAACGGTGCTGAACTCCCGCCACCAGACAGCCGAGGCGGTCAGTTCGTGGCAATGTTTGCTGCAGACAAGGGACTCGTCCGCTTGTTCAACCTGTGCGTTGACGCCGGCGTGGATCTGGAGCTACGCAACGAGAGCGACGGTTCCCTACTCCACTCCGCCAGCCAGGGGGGATCGGCGGACGTCGTCGCACGGCTGCTTGACGCGGGTTTCGACCCGAACGAGCGCGACCGCTACGGTCGCACCCCTCTACACTATGCATCCGAATTGGGGCGAGAGGAGGCAGCCAAGGTCTTGCTCGATCGCGGTGCCGACATCAACGCACGCAGCCGCAGTGGGGAGACGGCCTATAATACGGCGCAGTGGGTGGAGCGGGCAGACATGGCTCACTTTCTAGCTGGTGCAGGTGCAGACACTGCGCCGCGTCGATATCCGAACCTGCGGGGACCCTACATGGGACAACAACCTCCCGCCGCTGATGACAGCCCAACACTGTTCGCAACCGACATCGTCTCGACTCACCGATTCCAGCACGGCACGATCGTCTTTTCACCGGCGGGAGACGAGGCGTTTTGGTCGTCGCAGATCGCAACGCAGGAAACGGGTTACTCGCAAGGTCTGATACTCTTCTCGCGCGTCGAAAACGGCAAGTGGACCCAACCCGCGGCCGCCTCGTTTTCCCACCTAGGTTGGGGTGACGACGTACCGTTCTACGCGCAAGACGGTGAACGGCTGTATTTCCTCTCCGGACGGCGTGCGCCGGGTGAGGGAGAAGGACGGGGAGAGCGTATCTGGTATGTCGACCGCACCGCTGACGGATGGTCCGAGCCCGAGATCGTGGACGGTGGACCGAACATGATCGAGCT
>JARRLJ010000543.1:0-2651 GCA_037387025.1 Gemmatimonadales bacterium | reverse complement strand
CGGCGCAACTGCAGTGGTAGTGACGCTGATCTACTTCGGTATTCAGCTGCGCCAAGCAGCAGATTCGGTTCGAGCTTCGGTGGCTGCAATGGGTTCGGAGTATTCGACTCAAGTCTGGCAACTCCCGATCGATAAGCCCGAACTGGCTGAAATGCTCCAACGGGGCGATGAAGGAACGCAGAATCTCTCTGACAACGAGTACTATCGTTACGTTCTGTTTCAAGGAACGATTTTCCGATCGTTTGAGCAGTACTTCATCCTCCATGAGTTGGGAACGCTATCAGATGACCAATGGGCTGGCTGGAAGCAGCCGCTATCACAGATGCTCCAGTATCCGGGCGTGAAGCATGCCTGGGAGGCAGCGGTGAGAGGCCAGCACGCCAGGGGTTTTACGCAGCTGGTCGACGATCTCATCACGAGCACTACGGAATCACCAACCCGAAGACTGTTTGACAAACCGTCTTCTGAATCCTAACGCTCCTAGCGGTCCGAGGGACGAGCGGGTGACGCCTGACAACGAGATGAAGCGAACGCGCCAATTCCTCAGGTCTTCTGCTTGCACCGAGATTTCGGAGAGATCTACATGAGCTGGCAAGCGCTTGGTGCAATCGGAGAGCTCGTTGGAGCATTCGCCGTGATCGCAGCGAGGGGCGCAGCGATTGCTAGCTACGCAGCAGAGAAGCGGCCAGCCACTGCCGGCCGCTTATCGCGGCGTTAGGAACATCGATGTACGCCACCATCCGCGAGAGACTCCAGGCGGCCTATGATCGGAGTGTTGATGAGCGAGAGGCGAACGCAACGCAAGACTGGAAAAAGCGGGTTCGGTCCGATTTCCTCGCGCTGCTTCAATCGCAAAGGAAGTCCACGATTCTCGAAGTAGGCGCCGGCACCGGCGTACATGGCCTCCACTTCCAAGAGGCCGGATTGGACGTCTTCTGCACCGACCTCTCACCGGCGATGGTAGAGCGTTGCAGATCCAAGGGGCTTAGGGCCAGGCAAGCTGACTTCCTATCCGTTGGTTCGATAGGAACCTTTGACGCCATCTTTTCCATGAATTGCTTTCTTCACGTACCGCCTGACCGGCTATGCGACGTTCTGTGCGCGATGAGGAAGAGTCTGGCCGATGGAGGATTACTTTATTGGGGCCAATATGGCGGCACCAGCCATACCGGCACCCTGGAAACGGACCAGTATGAACCGAAGCGATACTTTTCAATGCTCACTGATGACGAGCTGCTATCAGCTGGAGAGCGGGTATTTGAGCTGGTCTCCTTTGAATCGATAGTCGTCGATCGCCACTGGGACCAGCGCTTCCAATCGTCGATTTGGCGGCGGGCGGACGACGTCTAACAATCGGGCGGCCTCACTGCCCGCACTGGAAGAACACACGCGTGGAGAAGTAGGCATACCCATTCCGGCAAACGCCGTTCGGGAACCGCTCCTCAGACGCGACAGTGTCTCGCAACTCGATCGGTCCGCAGGCGTCGGGACACCTCTCCACCGCGATCTCCCAGGCATCCGCGCGGGCGAGCGTGGGCTGACATCTTGTTCGAGGAATCGACGGCCGCAGGACACAGCGTGTTTGATACCTCTATAGAATCGATCAATTCTATACTGCAGGGGGTCGGGGCGACGTTGTGCGAGGACGATTACCCACGCGATGACGGGCTCACCAGACGATAAGTTCGCACCAACACGGCAAGCGACAGATCCAGATCGGACCAGGAGGGAGACCGATGTCCACACGATTACCCCAGTTAAACCTGCCGGTCGAAAAAATCGACCCGCGCAAGACCGCCTTGCTGATCATAGACATGCAGCGCTACTTCGTGCACCCCGAATATCCCTTCGGCCAATTCATTTCCGGCATGACCCCGGAACGCTCGCAGTACTACTACGGCCGGGTCGGCGATATGGTGATCCCCAATACGCAACGCCTGCTGGAGCAGTTCAGATCCCGCGGTGCGTACGTGGTGTACACGGAATTCGGCTCAGCGTGGGAAGACGGGCGCGATATGGCCGGATGGGCCCGTCGGCACAACGACATGGCGCGCGAGCAACTGGGCAGTCCAATCTACCCTCCGTTTGCCGACGATAGCTGCCGTGTCGATGACAGCCTGGCGCCGCGGTCCGATGAGATGATCGTGCAGAAGACGACGAGCGGCCCATTGAACTCGACCCGACTGGACGACACGCTTCGCGTGATCGGTGTTAGCACCGTAATCGTCACCGGTGTGGTCACCGACGTGTGCGTGGCTCAGACGACCCGGGAGTTCGGCGATCGCAACTTCGATGCCATTGTGGTCTCGGACGCGTGTGCGACCTTCGATGACCAGACGCAGGACGCCACTATGGCCACCATCGCCAACACCTTCGGTTTCGTCGCGAGCACGAACGAGATTCTGCAGATGCTCTGATGATCGGTTCCGGCGTCCTGTTCGATCTGGATGAAACGCTGATCGATAGAGCGGCCTCGATCTCCGCCTATGCGCGCCAGTTCTACTCCGACTTCGAACCGTACATAGCCGACCGCGCCGAGACATTCCTCGAGACGTTTCTGCAACTGGACGGCAACGGGTACGTTACTCGGGAGGCCTTCTTCCAAGGTCTGGCAAGCTACATTCAGAGACCAGAGGTGAACGGGGAAACGA
>JARRLJ010000542.1:0-3284 GCA_037387025.1 Gemmatimonadales bacterium | reverse complement strand
CTGGCCCGACGGTACGGCGATCGGCAACACCATCAAGCTCGGTGGTTGGCCGGACAGTCCCAATCCGGAGATGACTATCGTGGGTATAGTGGGCGACGTCCTGCAGCAAGGCATGGACGGCGAGCGAGTGCCACAGGTATTTGCACCACGGCAGCAAGCAGGTGCCAACTACGGCGGTCTCGCCACGCGCTTTGCGACGCTGGTTGTGCGCTCTCAAACCGAGCCGCCCGCTACGATGAGGGCCGTGCGTAGAGTGCTACGGGAACTGGACCCCAACTTGCCGGTCGCAAACATGCGGAGCATGGAAGAGATAGTCGCGCGTTCGGTATCGGACCGGCGGTTCTTGAGCCTGTTCGTGGGCTTGTTCTCAAACCTGGCACTCCTCCTCGGAGCGGTAGGTATCTACGGCGTAATGGCGTATTCCGTTGCGCGGCGCACGCGTGAGATCGGGTTGCGAATAGCACTCGGAGCCACCCGCGGCTCCGTCGTAGGTTCTGTCCTAAGAACGGCTCTTTCCTTGACAGGAATCGGAATAGTGATAGGAGTGGGCGTGGCGTTGGGCTCGACTCGAGTGGTTAGCGGTTTGGTATTCGACGTCAGCGTGCGCGATCCAGTGGTGTTCGTGGCAGGGCCTCTGCTGCTGGTGGTTGTCGCCTCGTTGGCGGCGTATCTACCCGCTAGACGCGCGGCAGGCGTTCAGCCGATGGAGGCGATAAGGGTAGAGTAGAAGTAACCTCAGCGTGCTTGTAGGTAGTCGTAGTAATCTGCGATGGCCTCCTCTTGTTCCGCTGTCTCGATCGAGCCCGGCCTTCGCTCTCTAACCTTTGCGATGGCATCAGCAGGTGTGTCCCCCAGTGACACGAGATAGGCGGCCACCATGGTGCCGGAACGTCCCAAGCCGGCGGTGCAGTGCACGCCTACTCGTCCCCCGTTCGCCAGTACGTCGCAGGTCGTATCGACAAACTGGATGATCTGCTCGAGCGTCGGTGCGTGAAAATCAGGCACCGGGAGATGGAGTGATTTCATCCCGTAAGGTGCCAGGAGCGATACGCTGAGAGGATCGACGGTCAGGGAGACCAGAAGGTCTATCTTGTGTTCGTTTAGGAAGGCGAGGTCGTCGTCGAGGTAGGCAGACACTCCCGGACGTGGCATCGCGGCGAGCTGGTTCTCGAGAACCCACGAGAATTGGTTCTGCATGATCTTACCGTGGACCTCCGCTCGTCCCAGACAATTCCTAGCGAAAGTAGCAGTTCGCAAGTTAACAAGAGGCTCAGCCGATGCGTGAGGAAGGACGGTCAGGCTAGGTGAGAGGGTGGGAGGAGGTAGCTCACTCCTCCTCCCTGATGTCATTAGCGGGTGCTCAGCTTCCCTCTCTGCCCAATGCTACTGATTCCCAGAACATCTCCCCGGTGGCTTCCTGGCCGTGGGTTGGGATGATGCGCTCTAGCTCGAGACCCAGCTCCTCGAGCTTGTCGGCCAGGGAAAGAGTCTGTTCGTTCGCCGGAGTTACTTGACCGGAATAGTTGTACACGTCGGGCACGTACATGAGCTTGAGCGACGGCACATACGCGATCAGCAGTTCATCTACGTGGGGGTTGGGACCTACTTCATATAACTCCACGCGTTGCTCCCCGGTCCCAAATGTGCGTTTGCCTCTTACCAGCTCGACGTCCGGTTTCGTCGCCAGCGGCTGCTCACACTTCAGCGTGCGAGGAGCTGCCGCAATGTCGTACACGAATTCTCTGTTACCCGGTGTCGTGACGACCGTCGTACCCTCGGTCATATAACCCCACAGGCCGCCAGAGTGATCGTAGTGGTAGTGGGTGATCAATGCGTACCGCACTGGCTTGCCAGGGAGAGTTTCAGTGATCTTCCCTAGCACCGCGTACGTTATGTCCGTACTCACTGGTGCCTCGATTACGAACACGTGGTCTCCATGGTCGGCAAACATCATATTGTAGCCACTCGTAACATTCATTATGGCGTACAGGCCGTTGCCCAATTCGGTCACTTCCATATCGGGGTTCGGCATGGGACCGGTCAGCGGAGGCATCTGATTGGCATCGTCGGGGCGCTCGAGCAAGGTTTCATCCAGTTGCGCTGCCAGATCCACCGTCTCGAAATGGGTAACCGTCGCCCGTACCCCCGCTGTGAATACCGACGCTGTATGAGGCAGGTGCAGCTTTCCCACGCGCTTGTAGTCGTCGTATTCGATCTCGACGACGTGATCGCCCAACTGCTCGTGCGATTCCACTATCTCGCTGCGATCGAGCAGGTCAGTCTCCGCATTGAAGACGAGCGCTATCTGTTGACCCGATTCGTCAGCGTAAGTAATGACGCGATATCGCTTCGCATCGATGGTGCGGTCACCGAGCCGCCTGACACTGGCGGCGCGGTCGACGGCTTCCAACAGGATCGCTGGAGCGTAAGGAATGCCTCTCAACAATGGCCTGAGAGGTCACCGGCTGCTGCCGGGGCCGACGGGTTCGCGCCCTGACCCCTAGAGTAGACGTCCACCCGGGCGCGAAGTGCCACTGTCCCCGCATCTTCGATGGCTTGGCGACCGCCAAGAGCAGCTAAACCGGCTTCGACGACCTCCATTCCTTTGCGCTGAGACTCAATGGAATTCGCCCCGTCGGTTTGGGCTATTCCCGGAGCGGTACCGAGTGTGGTGATCATTCCGACCAATACGGCGGCACCTCGGTTGAAGTACTTGTTTGCCATGAGTCCCTCCCGGACTTGAGTACTGGGCAGCGCTCACCGTGAGCGGTCCACAAGAACTACGTGCACTCTGCGGGCCTAGGACGGCTGTAACAACGGTGAAGCAGCGAAACGTGCTGATTCTGCAGCGAACATGCGTCTGCGGTTGTCTCGGAGGCCCGGTCGTGCTGCGAACCTGGGTGGAAACCCGGCATGGGCGTCGAATCTCGCTTTGTTATCAGGTTTGCAGCGCGTACCTTGGTGACATGCCTTCTGAACGACCACCGATCGTAAAACGCGCTCTGCAACTGTTCGCCATTGCGACGTTCCTGGGGGCGTTCTCCGCGAGCCAGCAGTACGTAGCGTTCAACCTGCAAGGCGAGGCAATGCCGATCCTCGGGGCGATCATCTGGGCCCTGCCGTTCTGGTATATGTGGGCGTTGTTTGCACCATTCGTTGTGTGGATGGCTCGCCGCGTTCCTCTAGTGCGGACTCACTGGGCCTCGAAGCTCATGGGCCATTTGGTGATCGCGTCGATTCTCTCGTTGCTGCACTCCGCAGTTATAGTCTCGATCCAGGTGGGG
>JARRLJ010000541.1:0-3347 GCA_037387025.1 Gemmatimonadales bacterium | reverse complement strand
GCGGTTGTGATCCCACACGATGATATTCACATCACCGAGACCCTCCTCGACCATCACCGGACCGAGATGGTTCTTGAGAAAATCCCGCTCGTCATCAGCCTGATAGATACACGACTCCCAGATTTGGGTGGCCAGGGGTTCGTTCTGGATGGTGATCCCCCACACCGGGACTCCTTCCTCCCGGTAACTCTTGATGAACTTCGTGTAATAGAGCGCCCAGGAGTGACCATACTCGGGGAGCAGCTTGCCTCCGTGAAGCATGTCGCTGTTGTCCTTCATGAATGCTGGTGGGCTCCATGGACTGGCGAACAGCTTGAGCATGTTTCCGCTGGCAGCCATCGCCTGCTTTATCAGGGGAATCTTGAACTCGAGGTCGTGAGCTATGGAGAAGGTTTCCAGATCCCCATCACCCTCGTCAACATAGGTGTAGCTGCCGCTGGAGAAATCGCAGCTGTTGATGTTCGTCCTGGCCACGGTGTAACCGATGCCATCTTCGGTGTCGTAATACGCCTGCAACAGCTCTTGTTGTCGCGACTCGGGGAGCTTGGCAAACGTCTCCGCCGAGGCATCGGTGAGCGCACCGCCAATACCGAGGAACGTTTGGAAGGTCTTCCCCGGATCGACGAAGATGTAGATTTGCCCTTCCGATGTCGGTTCTGACTCCGCGAACACAAGAGTGTCCGTCGGCAACATCCGGCTGGAAGAGGTTGAAGCATAAATTTACACGAATCTTCAGCGAAAACAGCCATGAGGCGAAGATGACACTCACAGAGATCCTTCTCGCCGAGGCCGAGGCGAGCTATGCCGTAACAGAGCGTTTGGTCCGTCGCGTGAGCGATGACGAGCTAGCGTGGCTGCCGAGTGCGGGCAAGAACTGGATGACAATGGGACAACTCCTGATGCACTGCGCGAGCTTCGGATGCGGCAAGGCAATCCGCGGCTTTGTCACTGGCGACTGGGGCGCGGAGTTGGAGGATGCGACCGAACAGGACCATGTTCCCGCTGCCGAAGATCTGCCCAGTGTGAAAACTGTGCAACAAGCACTCGAGCTTCTCACCGCCGACCGCGACGTCGCTACCGAATGGATTATGGCGGCCGGCGAAACCAATCTGCTACAGCGGAAGGTAACGGCACCATGGGGTGGTCCCGAGATGCCGCTGTTCCAGCAGCTTCTGCGGATGATCGCTCATCTAACGCAGCACAAAGGGCAGCTCTTCTACTACCTCAAGCTGATGGGGCAGGATGTGAAGACCAGCGACCTCTGGGGCGCGTAGCTGGGAGCAACTTCGTCGCTTACGACCCGGAATTGCTGGGAGTATCGTCCGCCTCGAGGTCGCCGAGCGCGTATTGGATACCAGCCAGGTAGTGCGCGAGCACGGCCTCGTTTCGCAAGACATGCAGGTTATGCCCCAGTGAACAGTAGAACACGCGGCCGGCCCCGAACGGTTTGATCCACGAGATTGCAAAGTCGCCGTCCTCGCGCTTGATGCCCTCCACCTCATGGTTGCGCATGTCGGACATGTCGAGGCTGAGCAAGACGCGGTGGGTGTCGCGCGAGTACGGGCCCTTCATCTGGTAGATCTCGTCATTGATGAGGAACCCCTGCCCCTCAAAGGATCGGTTCAATGGATGGTCGGGCTCGTCGATCTTCACCGCCCAGGTACCTTCGGCGTGCCACGGGTGACCGTCGAACAGACCGCCCATCATCTCCGCCGCTTCGGGCCAGTTGTAGAAGTTGTCTGTCGCTGCGTGGATTCCGATCACGCCTTTGCCGCCGCGAACAAAGTCCAGCAGTGCACGACGATACTCGGGGTCCTCGAACGTGAGCTCCGTAGTGTTGTTGAACAGCACTGCGTCGAACCGTGCGAGGTTGGCGGCATCGAAGGCATCCATGTCTGTCGAGACCGTTACGTCGAACGCTCCGGTCTTCTCTGCCATGTACTTGAGCGCTGTCTCAACGGCACCGATCGATTCGTGAACGAACCCCTCGGTGCGTGAGAACACCAGGATGTGGCGCGTGGCGGAAGGCTGCGCCATCGCTCGCTCGGGCACAGCGTCCCAGATATCCTGGTGCTCCCTTTGAGCCGCGACTGGCATGGTGCACGCAAGGGTGATCAGCGCGGCCATAGCGCTTGTGGTGCCGAGAGTGACGATCCTGCGCTGTGCGCAGATACGCTTCGCTATCTGTTCAAACACGAGAGTCTCCAAGTTTGGTGCGTTCGGACCAGTGAGGCGGCACCTCGGTCACGGCCGCTGGTTTAGCTCCATCATCTTCTGCCGGAAGAATCGACCCTGCGGCGTCGGCGTGAAGTCCCAATCCTCGATGAGCTGGGGTGACCACTGTGGGTCGAACACCCACGCGACCCAGGAGATTCCACTCCGCTCCATGAAGTCGATGATTGCCTCGCCGTAAGTCTCGTCGGCGATAACGGGTATGTGTGAACCTGGTAAGTCTGCCGACATGAAGCCGAACTCCGTAACCATCACCGGGTAGCGTTCCGCCATGAATCCCCAGTCGGTCTGCCACATCTCCTCCCACGGCTGTGGCCGCTTCTGGGGGTATGGGTGCGTCACGTAGGCCACGTCGGGTGCATCTATGGGGTTCGCGGCCGGTTCCGTTAGGTCGTATGCCCAATTGAACCCCGCCACCAACGGGATGCCCTGTGCATTGTGGGCGCGGATCATGTAGATGATCTCCTCCATGTACCCCTTGAAGTCATCCCAACTGATCCGTCCCAGCGTGCCGTTGAACCGGGTGGGCTCGTTGAACAGTTCGTAGAAGGCTACGACGGGGCGATTGCCGTAACGCGCCGCAATAGTCTTCCAGAACCGCAGCGTCTCGGTCTTCGTGGTGTTGTACATCGGGTTCTGGAACAGCTCTGTGCGCAAGTTACCGATGGTGTGCCAATCGATGATCACGTAGAGGGAGGTCTCTTCGGCCCAGCGCAGTCCGTCGTCCAATAGTGCCAGGTACGCCTGCTCTCCCCGCTCGCGCCACGCCGCAGGGTGTACCGGCAGCCGCACGACATTCGCGTTCCACCGTGTCCGCGCCTCCTCGAACAGCGCGCGGTTCCACTGGCCATCACGCTCCAGCTTGTCGGGATCGGAAAACGAGAATCCGCGAAACATCACCGTCTCTCCATCCTGCCCGACGAAGCGGTTACCGTCCGCCCGGACTAATGGAAGGGGAACGGTAGTTTCCTGGCCGACCACTGGGCCGGGTGTGAGACTGATGAAGAGGAGCGTTAGAGTGGCTGCCATCAGGGAGGATATGGCGATTGCAGCAATTGCTGAAGGCGCTTCGGTCGGGACTCGGTGTGCCATCGTAGCTTGCCTAGCTCGAGGGA
>JARRLJ010000540.1:0-2947 GCA_037387025.1 Gemmatimonadales bacterium | reverse complement strand
GCACAGGCCGGTATGTGCACAAGGTTCAGGTCCGAAACGGGCGAGCTACGGTACTCCAAGTCGATGCTGCACTTCCGACACATGTCTGACGATGAACTCAGCAGGCACCTGGCAAGTGCGCAGCCCGCGAGGAGTTAGCCGCTAGAGACCGCCACAGCAACTGCTGCGGGCACAGGGTCGCTCCGAGGGATTGTATCTCGGGGGATTGTGTCAACCGGTATCACAGAATCTATTGGCACCGTCGAGTCCGGTTGCGCAACGGAGTCGGTAGAAACGGCTGTATCGGAAGAGGTGGCGGAATCGCCGATCAGCGAGTCCGTTTGTGTAACCGCGCCCTGTTCTGCGACGGGCCCTGTGGGTTGCACAGCCGGTGTCGGTTCTTGCACTTGAGCGACGCAAATCCATGCCGCCTCCGCCTTGGCATAACCGGCCCTGCGCAATACCTGGTTCCCTGTCAGCATCAATCCCCAAAGTGAGACCCCCAGAGCTATGAGGTGTGGAGTACCGAGACCTGCCTTCCACGTATACACGGCGGCCCATACGCCGACAGCGAGCAGTCCCATGGTGACAATCAGATACGCCGCGAGGCCCAAGCCACAACCGTACGAGTAGGGCCATTGTGTAATAGCCAAAGCCAGGACAACGCCTGCTAGCACCCGCAGCCAGGCCGTTATGGGTGAGGCAGTACGTCCAGATTTCCCAACACTGCCGGCCCCCGCTGTAGCCTTGGGCTTGCCCGACGGCAACGCGGGCTTGCCTGTCTTGGCTTGAGGTTCCGGCCCCTCGTCCGGAAACTGGGCAAGAAGCTTGTCGATGCGATCGAGATCAAACTCGTTCTTTTTGGGTTTCTTACCCACCTTGGGACCTCGCGGTTTCTTGTCGACCGCCTGATAAGTTAGTCGCTCTGGTTCATATTACGAGAATCCGGCGCGTTTGGTCTCAATGGTAGTGACAGGTGCAGCAGCATCTGACGGGAGACCACTCGAAACCATTTCTACGGTTGCACACGTAGGGTTAACGGATTGAGAACGCCCGCATGACAGGAGAAGCGAATGTCGACTGAAGTCACACGTCGGGGCAGCATCCCCCAAGCCATGGCCTGGATGGTCGGTCTATCGATTGCGTTGTTCTGGGTACCGTTCGTGGGTTCATTGATAGCGGGTTTCGTGGGGGGGAGGAAAGCTGGCGGGCTGGCTCCGGCCCTCGCGGCCGTCTTCCTACCCGGCGTGGCTCTTTTCCTCGCAACGGTGCTTCTTTCGGGCCTGTTGGGGTGGATACCCGTCATTGGGCAGGTTGTATCTGTCGTAGCCGGGTTGGGAGCCTGGGCCTTGGGTTTCGTCAACGTGATTCCGCTAGCTATTGGCGCGGCAATTGGAGGCGCGACCTCCAAGTAGCTGCGGTGCTTCGAAAGACCTGCTGAAAGACAGAACGGCCGGACGTCGAGGGCGTCCGGCCGCCTATCACGATCGAATCCCAGATCACCTACTACGCGAACGTTCACTGCTCCTACGACGACGTTTTGCGCTGGCCTCCTTTAGACGGCGAGCGAGGCTCGGTTTGACGAAGTATCGCTTCTTTCGGAGGTCCTTGAGTACGCCCGAGCGCTGAACCTTGCGTCGGAATGCCTTGATCGCCCAATCGACGTGGTCGCCTTCGCTCAGAATTATCTCGCTCACGTGTTCTCCTCTCCAACAAACAAGGGATCCCAATTGTGCAACGGATCCCTCGTTGAAGCTCTTGCGAATTTGGCCTTTGAAGGGCCTGACTCAACCGTCATTAACAGTAGCGGGTGAAGCACCTGGCGTCAAATGACCGACAAACCATTCAACAGAGGATACAATTGAAAGCGGCCGGATGTCTTTGACATCCGGCCGCGCGAGCTACCCGGCAGAACCTGTTGCCAGGATCAAATCACGCCTGTGTAAGGCTCAAAAGTGTCTCCTGAGCGGCCGCAGACGGTGCCGGTCACGCTGCTACTCAAGGATGATCCTCCTGACGAGTATGAAGCGCTGAAATCGAGGTCGACAGCGCAACTTCCCTCTCGCAGGTCCGTGGCGGAGAAACTGAAACCACCCTTCAGAGTTCCTGAAATCGAGAAGTCCTCTTGGCCGATCAGGAAATCGATGTCGTACTGGAGGCCTGGAGGACCATTCACCGTGATGGTATTGGTCTCCACTGGTACGCCGCAGTCGTTGAAGTCCAGAGTGAGTGTTAGCGACAGATCGCTCTCGAAGGTCTCGTCGTCGACGGTGCCCTCGATGTCACCGTCGACCCTGATGGTGCCCGACGCTTGGCAGGAAGTGGTAACGTCGACACTCTGGTTGACATTAATCTCCGCCAGCTGCGGGCCATCAATGGGAGCTGTCATGTGGGCGGCTCCGACGTCGCCGATCGCATTACCTAGCTCGTTGGACGGGTAAGAGTCGCGAAAACTAGAACCTTCGATCGCCCTCGCATTCCGGGTTGTATGAGACGGACCCGTGCAGGCGCCTGGCGTTGGCCGTGAGCCCCCGGGGATTGACTGATTCCAGCCTACACGCGAGGGGGCCGACTCTCTGTGCGCCGGGTCACTTTTCAGCGTGTGCGACGTTCGGGGGATTGCCGCCTAGGAAGTCGGCTCCAACTCCCTCAGCAGGCTCCTCAACTCGTCGTCACTACGCCGTCCCAGTCCGTCGGCGAAGGGATACGGTAGCTCATGTACCTGGAGCCTCTGGGAAATGAACTTGACAAGCCGAACGTCAGGGGAGTTCGGTTCGGAGTGGACCACCAAGCGAGCCTCCCATTGGAGTCCGTCGCCATCGCAAAACCAGCGCACCGCGGGGTCTGCGGCCAGGGAGCCGACCTCATCCAGGCTCGTGACTGTCTGCCCGGGGAATGGCCGAACATGCATTCTCGAGTTTGGGGCCTCTGCCAGAGTGAGGGTGAACAGCTGGCTTTGTGGCCCGGC
>JARRLJ010000539.1:0-2658 GCA_037387025.1 Gemmatimonadales bacterium | reverse complement strand
CCCACCACTGCGATGGCGAGCACGCTGGCCGCGAATTTCAGCCCCCCCAAGGAAGCGGCATAGGCTGATGCCAAGACAAACGCGATGAATCCCACGATCAACAACTTGGTATTCCCGAGACCGATACCGATCAACAACGCCCAGACGCCCACGAGCACGGCCCACTGCCCCCACTCGACTTTTCGGTCGTCCTCGCGGGGAAGTGGCTCCGTCTTCAGGACATGGGCCATGAACCAAATCACCGCCGGCCCAACCAACAGAGCCAGCAGATGGTTGCCCAGTGAAATGGCTGCAAAGAAGACGATGAACAACAGGATGTGCGGCGCTCGCGGCCCGCCGCGGTTCTCTCGCCAAAGCCACGCCAACCACACGGTTGCCGCGATGCTGAACGTCGCCACCATGTAGACTTCGGTCTCGTTCGAATTCTGCCACACCGTAAACACGAACGCCGAAACGAGCGCTGCCGCCAACGCCCCTCCATAGACGTACACGGGGTCACGCCCGCCATCGTCAGCTGAGCGGCTGCGCAGTACTTGGACCACGAGGAGAAAAATCAGTGCCACACCGGCCGCGCTGAACGTGGCGGTCATGAGATTGGTGCGGTATGCGTAACCGCCTATGGGAACCAACTTGGCCCACACGTTGGCCAGGAGGGTGAAGAGCGGTGTTCCCGGCGGATGCGGGATGCCAAGGATCCTAGAGGTCGCGATGAACTCGCCGGCGTCCCAGAAGGTCACCGTGGGCGCCAAGGTCCACACATACCCAGCCAGAATCGCAGCAAAAACCGCGACGGCCACCTTGTAGGGTGGCCGGACCGCTTCCCCCGGGGTCTCTGTTCTCGTAGTGTCAGTCATGATCCTGTTTATGGTCGGTTCAGGCTGGAGAAGCCTTACCCGACGCGTCGGAGAGCGCAAGTGTTTGGCGCGCGCGACCAGCCAGGGCCTCTCTGACCTGATCTGAATTGACCCCCCTTCGCAGCAGCCCGCGAGTCGCTATAGAGATCTTGGAAGTCTCTTCCGACACCACGACCACCACGGCATCGGTCTCTTCCGACAAGCCAAGTGCCGCACGGTGGCGCGTGCCGAGCGATTTGTCAGTCACCGGGAACTGTGTGAGGGGAAGAACGCAACCAGCCGCGACGATCTGGTTCCCTCGAACAATGACCGCTCCGTCGTGCAGCGGAGAATAGGGAGTGAACACCGTCGCAAGGAGGTCCGCCGAAACGTTGGCTTGCATCTCCGTGCCCGTTTCAACGTAACTATTGAGCGAGGCCTCTCCCTCCACGGCTATGATCGCCCCCGTACCGTTTCTGGCAAGGCGACTTACCGCCTCGGCAACTTCGTCAGCAACTGCATGCTGGTCGGGGTTGGTCAGAAAGCGAATCGCCCTCGACCTACCCAAACGTGCTAGGGCTTGACGCAACTCGGGCTGAAACACCACGACGGCGGCGAAGGCTCCGTATGTGAAGATCAGGCCAAGGAGTGTCGCTATCATGGCGAGCTTGAAAAGCACCGCGATGAAGTAGACCAGGACAAGCGAGAGAAGCCCGAGCAGAATCTGCAGCGCTCTCGTGCCTGCTAGGAACAGTAAGAGACGGTAGATAACGAACGCGACGAACAGAATCTCAATGATGTCGCGGAGACCGGGCACGAGGAAGGGGAATCGGTCGAACAGCATCACACGGTCCTTATCGCGTGGGCCACTTCCAGCGCCTCACGAACCGGCCGCACGGCATGCACCCGAAACAGGTCAACACCTTCCATGTACGCTGCCGTGCATGCCGCCGCCGTAGCAACGTCCCGATCGTTCACTTCAGTGCCCGTTACTGTTCCAAGAAACCGCTTCCGCGACGGTCCAATCATGACCGGCAACCCGAGTGCGGCAAACGCCCTTAGTCGGCTCAAGATCTCGTAGTTCTGCTCTGGTCGCTTCGAAAACCCAAGCCCTGGATCCACGATGATTCGCTCGCGGTCCACCCCCCTACTCGTGGCGCAATCCACTGAGCGCTCCAACTCTTCCAACGTGTCAACTACGACGTCTTCGTAGTCCGCGTGATCGTAGGTTGCCAGTTCCGAAAACGTGCCGCGTGAATGCATCAAGATCAGCCCCGCCCCGTACCGGGCACAGACATCAGCTACACCTGGATCCAAGCGCAGACCGGCAACGTCATTCACTGCCCATGCCCCTGCCTGTAAGGCGAGTTCAGCGGTCTCGTGATTCACGGTGTCAACTGACAAAGGGACTTCCGGATACCGTTGTACCAGCCCACGCAAGACAGGTCCGAGTCGACTCCACTCTTCAGCTGCTGGGACCGGCTGTGGCCGACCTGGCCGGGTAGACTCCGCACCAAGGTCGAGCATGTCGGCACCGGCTTCCAGCAACGAATCGGCGTGCCTAAGGGCTGCATCGGGCTCCAGGTATTGGCCGCCGTCGCTAAACGAGTCGGGGGTGACGTTGAGAATGCCCACCACGACAGGACGACTGAGATCGATCGGTCCCCGACAGGTGATCCATCGCTCGGGAGGTTCCGCGAGACCTCTCAAGTAGCGTCCGATGTCATTGATGGCCGTAGCAGGCAGGACATCGACCGCGGACCGCGTAAGGCCTGCCAGGCCCGAGATGGATCCGGCCAGCAAGGCCCAGTTACTCCCTGAAATG
>JARRLJ010000538.1:0-2659 GCA_037387025.1 Gemmatimonadales bacterium | reverse complement strand
GGCCCGCGCCGGGCAGAGCAGTGAAACGATTCTGACGACCTATTTCCCGGGGACTAAGATTGAACGCTGGTACTAGAATCGCGGTTGTGCTGTTGCTCTTTCCCAAGCTGCTCTCGGCCCAGGGTTTCTTCGATGAGTTCAGCTATGAGGGGTTGCGGTTCTCGGGCATTGGGATCGGTCTAGGGGCCGTTGCTTCCAACAGACTCGAGACCCGGGTCACCGGTGCAGTGAGGGTGGACTACGGCATGATCGCGCCGAGAGTGCGCGTGTTGCTTGGAGCCTCCTATTTCAGAAGTGATTTCGAGGAAAGCGAGATCAGCGATTTCGAGGAGAATCTGAGCGAATTGGTCACGGATCCGACGAATGATTTCTCGATAGACGTTGGTAGCGTCAGATGGTCAGATCTCTCGGCGGACCTCGACTTACAGTACGTGATGCCCGCGAGCAGATTCACCGGTTTTGCCGGCGCGGGACTCGGGATTCACTTTCGCAATGGATCCGGATCCGCCATAGATGGTACCTTCGTAGAAGACGCACTCGACACGATCGATGCTTCTCTCAACCTGTCTCTCGGGACACAGGTGCAACTGATTAGGGAGCTAGCCTTAACGATTGAGGTACGGGGTGCCCTGTCCAGCGATCTCATGAGCGGTGCAGTATTGGCAGGATTGATGTACCGGGTGCCACGTTGAGCAGCTCTCTGCGTGTCGGTATCGTTGGAGCCGGTGCTATCGCACAAGTGGCTCACCTTCCCCTGCTCACCAAACTCAAGGGAGTCGAGATCGTGTCGGTCTGTGACACAGACCTGCCCAAAGCGCGCTCGCTTGCCACGCGGTTTGGTGTTCCCGATGTCTACGACGACATAGTCGAGATGCTGCGACAATCAAGCATGGAAGCGCTGGTGGTCTGCACACCAAACCACTTGCACGAAGTTCATGTCCTAGCCGCCCTAGCGGAAGGAGTGAACGTGCTCTGTGAGCGACCGCTGGCAATGACGTCGCTTGGAGTGAGGAGGCTGTTGCAGGCACAAAGCGAGGCTGGCCGAATCATCATGGCGGGCATGAACCTGCGCTTCAGGAACGACGTGGAGGCAGTGAGGGAATTCCTCAACGGTGAAGAGTTGGGCTCGGTTGGAGCGATACGGTGCGGATGGTTCACGCTCCAATCAGTGCACGCCCTAGGGTGGCGAGTGTCTGGTGCACGGGCAGGCGGCGGGGCGATGTTGGATTTGGGTCTACCGATGATCGATCTGGCATTGTGGCTTGCCGGTAACCCGCCGGCAAAGCGGGTCTCTGCCCACGTTGGCATTGAGCGAACGAGAGGTGACGTGGAGCAGGACGGATGCGCACTGATTCATTGTGAGAACGGCATGTCGCTGTTCGTGGACGTATCCTGGAATCACATCGGCGATCGCGAGAGGCTGTGGATGGAAATCGTCGGAACTAAAGGTTCTGCCACTATCGGTCCTCTCCACGTCTTCAAAGACATCAACGGCAAACCCGTCAACGTGACACCCACAGGTACGGCGGGTCGCGAGAACGCGTTCACGGTCTCGTATCGAGCGGAACTGGCACATTTTCTTGCTGTGCTGCGAGGCGATCTCGAGGCTCCACGGCTGGACGACCAGATCAAGCTCCATGAGCTGTTTGAAGCCATTCAACGGTCAGCGGCCGAAGGCTGCGAAGTGGAACTGTGAGGGCACTTGCCCTGCCGAAGGGTGATTGGCTTCTGATCGTAGCGGGCGCGGCCCTGCTCACCATTGCGTATCCTCCCTTCCATCTGTTCCTGCCGTCCTTCATATGCCTCATCCCAGCTGTTTGGCTGATACAGAATTCAGCGAGCGACCCGCGCCCGTTACGCCGTAATCTGGTGCAGGGATTCTGGTTCGGGTTCATCTCCAACGGCTTCGTGATCCACTGGATGGTGGTCGCGCTACTCCGCTTCACGAGCATGTCGGTGCTGGGATATCTGGCCACGATTCTCATTCTGGCGTCATATACGGCTCTGATGTTCGGGTTGGTCGGCTGGATGGAGCGCAAAGCCAAGATCTCTGTCCTCATCACATTCCCGGCGCTGTGGACGGCCGTGCAGTGGGCTGTGGCGCACCAAGGTGATATCAGGTTCCCCTGGCTCGGTCTCGGCACTTCACTGACGCACTATCCGACAGTTGTGCAGATTGCCGACGTGATCGGAGCCCGGGGCGTGACCCTCCTCCTGGCCGTTGCCAACACGGCGTTGGCGTTGGCTATACGTGAGAGAGCCGACCGAGTGAGAGCGATGAAGCTAGTGGGAGGTGTGCTCGCCGGATTGATTGTGGCTGTTGCGTACGGGGTCGTGCGTGAACACACGGTTGCCGTGCGGACGCTGGGTCGCGTGACCGTCGTACAACCGAACGTTCAGTGGTCGGAGAAGAACGATGCTGCACTACAGGATTCGATCATGCATGCAACGCTCGAGTTATCGCGCGACGCCGTGGAGCGGACAGATCCGCAGCTTGTCGTTTGGCCGGAATCTGCCGTGCCCCACTACTTCCACATGCATCCTAGGTGGGAGCCACTAATTGTAGCGCAGGCGATCAGTGATTCCATCCCAATTGTGACCGGCGGCTTGGACGTAGTCTGGGGCGAGACTCGCGACGATTACGAGTACTACAATTCGG
>JARRLJ010000537.1:0-3200 GCA_037387025.1 Gemmatimonadales bacterium | reverse complement strand
CGGATTACCAGGGCCCCGGTGTGGCTACCGACACCCCTTCGCATTCGGAGCGCTAGGATACGGTTGGGGACAAGCTCTGCGAATCGCGAAGTATTGTGTTACTCCTGGAGTGCTTTCATGAAGGAATTAGCCCAGTCGTGCACCGTGTTGCGACGCACCACCCTTCTCATACTGCGCATCCGCTTTCGTGCCTCCTTCGGGGGCATCGCCAACGCACGTCCCATAGCCTCAGCCAGACCATCCACATCATGAGGGTTCACAAGAACGGCGCTAACCAGCTCGGGAGCGGCGCCCGCAAACTCACTGAGAACCAGGGCCCCGGTTTCGTCAAACCGAGTCGCGACATACTCCTTCGCTACCAGGTTCATTCCATCGCAGTAAGGAGTAACCAACATGACGTCCGCAGCCCGGTACATGGCGACCAGTTCCTCGAATGGCATGTTTCGTCGTAGGTAATGGACAGGAGCCACCCCGACCTCGCCAAATCTTCCGTTGATCTGGCCGACCAGCTCTTCCACTGTGCTCCGCAACTCCTGGTATTCTTCAATGCGTTCACGGCTCGGTACTGCAACTTGGACCAAGACAGTGTCTTTTATGGTATCTCGCCCCTTCGATAGCAACTCTCCGAATGCTTTTACTCGAAGGTCGATACCTTTCGTGTAATCCAGGCGATCTACCCCCAATATGATCTTCCGGCCCGATCCCAAGTTCTTACGCAACTCCGCCGAATGGTTGATGACGGCCGGGTGCTGTGCCACGGATTCGTACCTCTTGAAATCAATGGATATTGGGAATGCACCGATTTGCACTGATCGATCTTCAAACGACAGCCGGTTCTTCTTGCCATGTGCCGTCGTGTACCGTTGGGCGAGCCTGGAGAAGTTCGATGTCGCAGCATCTGTTTGAAAACCGACTACATCGGCGCCGAGGATCCCCTCCAATATCTGTCGCCGCCAGGGAATGCGGGAGAAGAGCTCCTCCGGCGGGAATGGAATGTGGAGGAAGAATCCGATCCGAACGTCGCCACGTCGCTTTCTGAGCATTTGGGGTACGAGCTGCAAATGATAGTCGTGTATCCAAACCACCCCTCTAGGAGCGACGGTCTGCGCCGCCATCTCAGCAAACCGGTCGTTCACCTCCACGTAATGAACCCACCAGTGACGGTGGTACTCCGGTTGTCGCACCGCGTCGTGATACAGGGGCCATAGAGTTCGGTTGCACACACCCTGGTAGAACCCGCGCACCTCAGCCGATGATATCGCTAACGGAATGTTGGCAATGTTACCGTGCTCGAACGGATCCGGCGCCCGGCCGGAAGTGCCAGTCCACCCAACCCAGGCTCCATGAGTCCGCTCCATTATGGGAGTCAGAGCTGAAACCAGTCCCCCCGGACTTCGTTCCCAACCAGCTTTGCCTCTTGCTTTGACCCGCCTCACGGGCAGTGAGTTGGCGACGATGACAACGGGCCATCTGTCGGTAAGGATATTCGGCTGCTCTGGCATATGAGACCTATCGTGATGCCTCTCCACCCGGCGGGCCACTCGTCACACCCAAGGGCTGATCAATCAGTGCAAGGTACTTTCAGTCCCGGCCTTGGCAATCCAAGCGCCAGTAATGCCGCGTCCAAGGCATCACACTACTATATTCATGACCAATCCTGACCACCACAGCGCGAAAGATACAGTAAGAGAAAGGACAATGGCGGAACTACCGAGCTCCAAGATTCCTCGTCTGCTGGCCGACATAGGCGGCACCAACGCACGCTTTGCTCTGCAACAGCCTGGAGGAAGCCTGCGCCACGTAACAGTATTCCGCAGCCGAGACTACAAGGGCCTGGAAACAGCCTTGAAGGATTACCTCAGCCGGCTCAAACCGAACCCGGCCCCCCATCAAGCAGCCTTTGCCGTTGCCTCCCCGATAGACGGCGATGTGGTGGAGTTCACGAACAGCCCCTGGACATTCTCGATCGAGCGGATTCGCAAAACCCTGCGCCTCGAGCAACTGAAAGTCGTCAACGACTTCCAGGCGGTGGCTCTTGCCATTCCGGACTTGCCGCACGAGAGCAAGCGAAAGATCGGAGGTGGGAAACGCGTTCCCGGCGCCCCGGTGGCCGTACTCGGTCCTGGAACGGGGCTCGGCGTGTCCTGCTTGGTCTTCTCTGACACCGGACGCATAGCGCTCGCTACTGAGGGCGGTCATGTGACTCTGTCCGCCTTCGATAACTTCGAGGCCGGTGTCATGGGGTTCCTTCGTAGAGAGTGGGGACACGTCTCTGCAGAGCGCGTGCTGTCTGGCCCTGGACTAGTGAATCTGTACTCCGCATTGGCACCCGTAGAAGGGAAACCGTCTGAGCGATTGACACCGGCAACGATTACGCGCCGCGCACTTTCGGGAACATGCCCCGCGTGCACACACGCCATCGACATGTTCGTCGAGATGTTGGGCACGGTGGCATCAAATCTCGCCCTGTCCGTCGGGGCCCGTGGCGGTGTCTACATAGCAGGCGGCATAGTGCCGAAGATGGGGTCCGCTTTCAAAACTGCCCGTTTTCGTAGCCGGTTCGAGGACAAGGGACGGTTCTCCGATTACATGAGGGCCATCCCCACGTACTTGATCAAAGATCCACATCCGGCTTTCCTGGCGGCCTGAGACGACGTTGCACGCCAGGTGTATTTTCTTGGATCGAGCGCCTTGACTTTCGCCCCGGGTTGACCGTTTCTTAACAACCGATTGGGCCCCATATCTTCAACGAGATCCGGAAACGAGACATGCAGAACCGTTCTACGTCGCTTCTCCACAGATGCGTATCGGCGCTGATACCCCTCGTCGTGACAATTGGAGTGGCGTGCACGCAGGCCTCGCAAGAAACGCAACAGGAAGACGCGTCCGTACAGGTGCCGGCGGATCAACTGCTGTTGGCCGCGGCCAAGGTTGCGCTTCCGCCGCCGGGAGTTTCACCTACCGACCTCCCGGACCCCGATTCGCAAGGGGCCCAGTTTTTGGTTCAGTATTGTATCAGTTGTCATAATCTGCCAGCGCCCTCGGCTCACTCGACGACCGATTGGCCTCGCACCGTTCGCCGCATGTGGCTCAGGGCTGACGGAGTTCCGGACTCGTTTGGCGTGCCCATACCGACGACCGCCGAACGGCAAGTGATGCTGCAGTACCTGATCGACAATTCGCTCCAAGTGAGCGTATCC
>JARRLJ010000536.1:0-2956 GCA_037387025.1 Gemmatimonadales bacterium | reverse complement strand
CAGCGGAGCTCGAGCGCTTGCTTGCCTCTGCACCGGCGTCAGCGCCCGCCATCCTCTACTATCAGGGTTGGGCGGAAGGCGGGAACTACCGGATCGTTGAACGCCAGGCATGCGACGCGGAATCCGCGGACGTCGTCCGCTGTGCCGTGACCGTGGAAGACGATCCGGTGCTTGCGCTCAACATCGATTTCAACGTCACGGACACCTTCACGATCGGTTTTGACGGGGCTCGGATCGTGTCGGTGGAAACCAGCTCCAACGATCAGCAGATCTACTATGATGCGTTCGACTGGGTCACGAGAGAGATGCCCGAGGTCATGAGCGGCCCGTGTCAGGGGTTCTTCGATGGCGGCCCCACGCCCGGAGACTGCGCGCGGGCCGTGACGGAGGGCTATCGCCGGTTCGCAGCCAGCGATGCCTATCCGCGCGGGCAGTGAGCGAGGATCGAGTATGGAAGCGCACACACCGCAATCCTTCTACTGGTCTCTTCCGCAGCCGGCGTTTGTGTTCGGGTGCACGCTGCTGGTAGCGAGCGCGATCACCACCGGGTGGATGGATGCGAAGCTGCTCACCTCCATTCTGCTCTGGCTGCCGATCCCGCTGCTGCTCATCGCCGAGCGGTTCGCGCCCCGGCGCGACGACTGGCTGCTCAACTGGCGCGATCTGGCCGTGGACACGTTCTGGGTGCTCGGCACCTACCTCATCTGGGTGCCCATCTACGACGAGTACTACGACACGCCGATCTCGAATGCCTTTGCCGCGCTGCGCGAGGCCTCAGCGTTTCCCTTTCGTCTCGAAGCCGACACGATTCCCGGTCTGCTCGGGGCAGCCATAGTGGGCATCGTTGCCATCGAGCTCATCGGCTACTGGGCGCACCGACTGCAGCACCGCTTTCTCTTCTTCTGGCGGATCCACGCAACCCACCATCACATCACGAAGATGAGTGTGGCGCGCGCCGACCGCACCCACCCGCTGGAGTTTCTGGGCCTGAATCTGGGTTCTGCCGTCGCGCTCGCCTACCTCGGCGCCAGCGCCGACGTGGTGGCGGTGATCATCGTCTTCCGGATCACCACGGCGCACGTCAACCACTGCAACCTGCCCCTCACGTCCGGCGTATTCGGCTGGGTATTCAACACCGCCGAATGGCACCAGCTGCATCACTCCTGTGTCTATGAGGAGAGCAACACCAACTACGGCTGCACCGTGATCCTGTGGGACAGGATCTTCGGCACCTTCAACGGCAAGCGCACCATCGAGCGCGTGGGGAACGGCACCGGGCAACAACTCTCGCTGCTCTCGCAGCTGACGATCCCGTTCCGCTCCAACGCGGCGCTTCGGGAACTCTGAAGGGCGTGAGCGCCTGATTCCGGAGGGCATAGGATTCGTCCCCTGGCAGAAGTCAACGTCGTTGATCCCGTTCTGCGAAAGGGCTTTCGCTTCAAAGGGAGCTGCGTCGTTTGCGACGAAGGGCCAGAGTTTGCCCAACTGGTTCGTTTTCTACGTGATCAGGGCGCACAAAGCGAAATCAGATCGGTAATTGTGATGCATGTGCGTACAGCGGCCGCGCTCGTTTCCCCAGTCTACGACGGCGGCGCAACCGAAGCCGAGGTCCGGGCGGATGTTGTCCCGAATAAACCGAGCGCACGAAATCTGAGTGTGAGACGCTTGCTAAGAGACAAAAGCGGAACGGCGCCGCGTCAAGGGCTCGTGCATGCACCGTCGCGCTTACGGAACGGCTTGTCGCACTCCCAGCTCGCCCCGTCATAGCGCAGGTGAGCGTTTGCAGGCACCGTCACCACCAGGCACCCATCCCCCGATTTCACGAAGCCACGGTTGCACTCCCAGCCGGGGCCGTATCTACTCGACTCCGACAGAAATGCATTCTGAGGAACCGCAATCCTCCTACACAAATCATCGTTTGGCAGATAGCCGCGCTCACATTCCCAGCCCCGCTTCGACGACCCGTTCTCTGACAGATAGCCATTTTCCGGCACCACGATGGGCGCACACGTATCCACGGCCGGCCGAAAACCGCGTTCGCATTTCCATCCCGGTCCGTAAGCGCCGCCCACAAGATAACCGTTGTCCGGTACAGGGATTGCGATACAGCCATCATCCACCTCCCTGAATCCTCGATGGCAGCTCCATCCTGCGCCCGATGCATCCAAGTACGCATTGGCGGGGACCTGAACGGGCAAACAGCGCTGGTTGTCGTCGCGAAAACCGTGCCGACAGTCCCAGCCGCGCCCATAGCTGCCACGTGTCGCGTATGCGTCCTCAGGTACGGCGACAGCAAGACATTCATCAGCTGACTTCCTGTATCCGGGATCGCAGTTCCAACCCGAACCGTAAGACTTAGCGGTTGCGTTCTCCGGCACCTCAGCCTGCGCGGCATTGGCGCCGAGTATCAGCAGCATGCCCAAACCCGGTATGAAGGTGCGCAACAGTTCGCGTTGCAGCGAGCCGCCCTCGGATCGCGCCCTCAGTAAAGCGCCCATCGAACGTGTCCCGCCTTCATTGGGTGTAGCGAGACCACGGTAATTGTTGCGTACGAGCTATTCGATGAGAGGCCGCTTTCGGCCGCAGTGCGCGCTGCAAACTACACGCACATGCATGTTCAAGGAACTCTTACACTATACGCCGATGTGTCTGGATAGCCATTTGGCGAGCCCACCCGGAGTGCTTTTTTCTCCCACACTCAGTTCAAACAGTTCGGGCTATTCGCGTCGGCTGGGCGTATACTGCTAATCGATTCAGGAACCCAAGTTTCGATTTCTCTCGAGCTTCACACCTCGCCTGTTCATCGGCAAGTGCTTCTAGATCAAAATGAATTGCCGGCAATTGTGCCGGCGTTTACGCACACGCGTGTCCAATCTGTTAGAGGTGCACGCGCCAGATAAGGCTCGCATGCGAGCCGGAGTTCAAGAATGAAAGTATATGTTGGAAACCTCCCCTG
>JARRLJ010000535.1:0-2664 GCA_037387025.1 Gemmatimonadales bacterium | reverse complement strand
TCCGGACGTGCACCAGGTATTCCGCGACATGCGTGCGCTCATCGACGAATACGTGCCATCCCGGATGGGGCTGGGGGAGATGCACGTGTTCGACGCGAGCGAGTTGGCATCGTACTACGGATCGGACCTCGACGAACTGAGCATGCCGACCAACTTTGGCTTGTTGAAAGTACCGTGGACGGCGAGCGGCGTTCGAAGAGTCGTCGATAGTCTAGAGGCGTCACTGCCGGCGGGTGCGTGGCCCAACTACGTCCTCGGGACACACGACGACCAACGCTTGGCCACGAGACTGGGAGAGCACGGGAGCCTCCAAGCAGCGGTCCTGCTGCTCACGCTGCGTGGATCGCCAACACTGTACTACGGGGACGAACTAGGTATGCTGGAAGCCGCTATTCCCCCTGACAGGCAACAGGACCCCTGGGCCAAGGCGGAACCGAGCCTGGGCCGGGACGGCTGCCGAACCCCGATGCGATGGTCACCGGATGCGACCGCCGGCTTCACGTCGAACGACGAATCATGGCTGCCTTTGGGGAGGGACCTCGATGTGCGGAACGTCGAATCCCAACTGCAGGACCCAGATTCCCACCTGAATCTGTATCGGAGACTGCTGTCGTTGCGACGACGCTCGACGGCTCTCACGACCGGGTCGTATCGACAGGTGGATCCCGTTCCGCCCGATTGCTTCGTCTTCGAACGGTTCGATGGAACCGAGCGGGTGCTCGTAGCCGTCAATTTCTCGGCCGAAACGCGATCCGTTGTGACAGTTGGATTCGCGGGTCGGGTAGCAGTATCCACTCGGCGTACCAGCGAAGGCAACGATGTCGGCGGGACTCTCAACCTGTGGCCGCACGAGGCCGTTGTCGCAACCGAGACTCCTTCGAATCTCGAGATCGAACGTGCGGAGTAACCATCATGGCTGCTATTGACGTACTGATCGTTCTTGCGTTTGTCGCCTACGCGGTTTGGCAGGGTTTCTCGGCCAGACGTGTGGCCTCCCAGAATCTGGAGGAGTACTTCCTCGCCGGCCGCAGCCTCCCCGGATGGAAGGCGGGGCTTAGTATGGCCGCCACTCAGTTCGCCGCCGACACGCCGCTGTTCGTGACCGGATTGGTGGCCACGGCCGGCATCTTCCATCTGTGGCGGCCATTCTGGATTTTCGCGCTTGCCTTCCTGTTGCTGGGCTTCGTGCTATCAGGGAGTTGGCGTAGAGCCGGAGTGCTAACCGACGCCGAGCTTACCGAGATCCGCTATGGCAGCGGCCCCGCTGCGACGTTACGCGGGCTAAAGGCTGTCTACTTCGGTGTTGTCATAAACTGTGCTATCCTGGCAATGGTCCTCATCGCCGCAACACGTATCGCCGAGCCATTTCTGTTGTGGGATCAGTGGCTGCCATCAGCGATCTTCGATCCGGTCGTCGACTTGGTGCGCTCCATCGGTGTCCCGCTGATACCGACGAGCGAGACTGCCGATGGCAGGTTCATTTTGGACACCGTGAATTGGGCTCCACTGCCGTACGCCGATGCAGGCGAGATGGTGTGGATCCTCTCAGCCCGCAACCTCATCTCGATCCTGGCCATCGTCGCGGTGACCGCACTCTACTCTACGACCGGCGGTCTCCGCTCCGTAGTCGCTACCGACATCGTGCAGCTCGGTATCATGCTGTTGGGGACGGTCATCTTTGCCGGTTACGTTCTTTCCGAGGTGGGTGGCCTAGGCGCCCTCACCGAACGGATTCGATCGACCTTTGCCGATGGTGGCCCTGGTGGGATCACGCCCGATCAGATTCTCGCGTTCACTCCGTCTCGGGCGAGGAATGTCTCGCTCGCGGTGATGGCTACAATGCTCGTCCAGTGGTTGGTGCACATGTATGCTGATGGCACCGGTTATTTGGCCCAACGCACCATGGCGTGTCGTACCGATGCGGACGCGAAACGGGCCTCGGTTATTTTCACGTTCGTCCAAGTGGTGGGTCGCAGTCTCATCTGGCTTCCGATCGCGCTCGGAGTGCTGGTCCTATTCCCGCCCGCTGGAGACCTCACAGGCGTATTGCTACAGGCAGATCGCGAAGCGACGTACGTGCGCGGCATGAGTGATCTGCTGCCGGCGGGTGTGCTTGGGTTACTTCTCACAGGCATGCTAGCTGCACTGGCTTCAACCGTCGACACCCATCTCAACTGGGGATCGTCCTACCTGACGAACGATATTTTCAAGCGGTTTGTCTTCTTGCGTATGTTCAAGCGGGAGCCACGACCGCGCACCTTGGTGTGGATAGCACGTGGGTCTAACGTGTTCATTCTCCTAGTGGCGCTGCTGGTCATGACCAAGGTGACCTCGATTCAGACTGCGTGGCAGGCGAGTACTCTGCTGGGCGCCGGAATGGGCATCGTGCTGGTTATGCGCTGGTTGTGGTGGCGGATGACGGCGTGGGGTGAGATCGCCGCGATCGCCGCTTCGCTAGTGGTGGCACCGATTCTAATATTTACAGTGCCTATCGAGCACCAGGCGACGCGACTGTTCGTGATGGCGATAACGGGAACGCTGGCGGGTGTGTTGGCCTCGTACGCCTCGGGGCCTGAATCAACGGAGCGTCTTACAAGCTTCTATCGTCGCGTTAGACCGCCTGGTTTTTGGGGACCGGTTGCCATGGCTGCGGGAATGCCGGCC
>JARRLJ010000534.1:0-5516 GCA_037387025.1 Gemmatimonadales bacterium | reverse complement strand
TTCCCAGCAGGACGGGCGATCCCTTCCGCGCTACCACTATCTTGCCCGGCTCTGCCGACGACATCACGGCCATTCCATACGCACCCTCTACCTGACCCAGTGCCGCGATCACCTTGTCCTCGAGAGTCGCCCCAGGTGCCTGGCCGATCAGGTGGGAAAGAACCTCGCTGTCGGTATCGGTGCGGAACTTGTGCCCTTGCTGCTTGAGACGGGCTTTCAGGACCTCCTCGTTCTCTATGATGCCGTTGTGAACTACCGCAATCGTCCCGGAGCAGTCGGTGTGAGGGTGAGCGTTGCGCTGATTGGGAGCACCGTGGGTGGCCCAGCGGGTATGCGCGATCCCCGTCTGCCCGATAATCCCACTCGCGGCTAGAGAATCGGAAAGGGCCTTGACCCGCCCGGCCAGCTTCCTGACTTCCAGCCCCTTTCCGTTCTGGATGGCCACCCCGGCCGAGTCGTAACCGCGGTACTCGAGCCGACGGAGCCCCTCCAACAGAATGGGGCTCGCTTCCTTGCAACCTACGTATCCAACTATACCGCACATGGCTCAAACACTCCGATCGGGGTTGGCGGAATCGAGTATGGGCCGATCGTCGGCGCCAAGCCCGAAACGGGACAGCTGGTTCAGCTTCGCCAGCATGCCATCGTCTGGATCCGGTGAAGGGAGGACCGCACTGCAGCGCGAACAAAGCAAACCGTTGAGCCCATCGGGCAACACCACACCTCTGGTGCCGCCCTCAAACGACTCCGGTATGCTGCTCGTTAAGGCTCTACAATGCACACAGAGCACGATCCTTACCTCCTCAAACAACTCAACAGCTGAACTACAGTCATTCGGTTGGATCACTGGTTCAAGATTAGGGCCCCTTGTTCGCAGGCCTGGAACAGCACACCTAAGATATTGTCACATAACAACTTATGATAATGGCAGCCAGTGCCTCGCCGTCACCCGGGAACACGTCACGTTGCACGTCTGCGGCATGGGACTAGGGCGTGTAGGTTAGCTGCATCGAACCGGCCCAGCATCGTCACGGGAGCTGGAGCAACGCCCACCCAACGGACGAGGCTGGTCGAAATAAAGGGCATGAAGTGTGCGGCACCCATCTACTCCGGTTATAATAGGCGCGCAACTATGAAGACCCCGACTCACGCTTCGGCTCGATAGGAGGGAGATGGTACCAGCACCTGGTGTCCGTTCCCGACCCCCGGTGGTGCTCATAGTCGACGACCAGGAGTGGTCTACCAGATCACTCGAGAGCGTTCTGGCCCCCAACGGCTATGCCGTGATGCGTGCTTACACTGCCAAGGCCGGCCTGGAGCGGGTCGCGGCCCACCCTCCCGACCTCGTCTTCGTGAGCAGTTCCCTTCCCAATGCGGAAGGGATTGGGCTCTGCCGGACCCTGCGCGAGGAGGCCGGGGTGACGGCGAGTACCCCCATTCTCATGACGAGTCCCGACCGCGCAAATCGGGATCTCAGGCTCACCGCCCTGCACGCCGGAGCCTGGGACCTCATTTCCTATCCGGTCGATGCCCAGGAGCTGATACTGCGACTCGATGCATATGTGGCGGCCAAGTTCGAGGCCGATCAGGCGCGCGAACGGTGTCTGGTGGACGACCCGACGGGATTCTACAATCTCCGCGGACTCGAGCTGCGGGCCCAGGAACTCAGATCGCAGGCCTACAGGGAGCACAAGGCTCTGGCCTGCGTGGTCATCGCGCCGATGCTGGGAGGCGAGGCTACCCGGGGGGACGCGGCACCCGACAGCGCACTGGTCGCGGAAACCGTCCAACGTGTGGGGAAGGCCCTGAAATCGTCAGGGCGTGTCTCGGACGCGATTGGGAAACTGGGCCAAAGTGAGTTTGCCATCGTGGCTTCGAACACGGATGCGGAAGGGGCCAAGAAACTGGCCGAGCGTTTGGCTGCCACGATCAGGACGGTGCTGTCGGACGAAGCATCAGATAAGGGCCGCCGGGAAGTAACCGCTAGCCTTCCCTCCGCGCTCCCAGTAGCGCGCGTTCCTTCTTTCCGCTTTCGTCTTCGCTTTCGTAACCCGGCAGGTAGTACGAGTAGTAGCGGTAGTGGCGGTAAGCGGATCCCTCTCTCACGTCGTTCAGGACCGCACCCAGCACCCGCACAGGCAGCCGGTCGAGCACGTCTAGCTTCGCTTCAGCCAATTCTCTGTCAGTGGCACCGAGACGCAGGACCATCATCAAGTTTCCGGTCACGGTTCCGAGGGCGAACGCATCGACGCCCGCGCCCAACGGGGGGCTGTCGATGATGATCACGCTATAACGTGAGCGCAGATTGGTGACTAGCTGCGTCATCGCACCCGAACTGAGTAGCTCGGGAGCGTCTGCAGTGCGAGTTCCGCACCCAATGAAATGGAGCGAAGGATAGGTCGTCTCCTGAATGGCATCGTCGGCGCCGACCGAGCCCGACAGCACGTCCGTTAGCCCTGGCTTCCGCGTCTGGTTCATCACCCGATGCAACGCACCCCGCCTCGCGTCGCCGTCGATCAGCACCGTGCGGTGACCACTATCGGCAAAGGCGAGAGCCAGGTTGGCTGACACGAAGGACTTCCCGTCTCCGGGACCGGGGCTGGTTATAGTGAATACCAGAGGTCCGGCAGATCCGTACGCATGGACCACGTTCAGCCGGACTCCCCTGATCGCCTCAACGACCGGTGCCGAATCAGCCGTACCGCCACCGTTGCCGCCACCCTTGAGACGTGGGACGATTCCCAGCAGAGTGAGCCCCAGACCGGTGGTGACCTGATCCGGGTAACGGACCCGGCGGTCTATTCGATCCAAGAGAATCGCGCCAACCAGTCCCAGGCCCAACCCCATCGCGAACCCGAGCAGTATCACTCGCGGCTTCTGGTTGGACACGGGTCTCTGAGGCACGACCGCAGGATCCAATATCTGTAGATCGGAAATGCTGCTCGCTTCCGCCAGCCGAGCTTCCCCATATCGCTGTTGCAGCATCGTGTAGAGTGTCTCGGCTACGTTTTGCTCCCGTCGCAGCCTCGCCTCGTTGATCATGCGCGGTGGAATCTGACGCAGCTCATCCGACGCGGTCGCCAATCTGTCATCTAGCACCCCTTCCCTCGATCCGAGCTCGGTCACGAGGGTCCGCAGCAGCGCCGGGATGGTTGCCGTCTCGAGTTCTCGAACGTCCGAACGAGCCTTCTCAACCAACTGATGCTCTTCTGTGTAACGCAGTCGCAACGCTCTCAACTCGGCCTGCTTGTCCGTGAGTTCCTCCATCGTGCGGGTCAGCTCCGAAGAACTCTGCACGGCCCGAAGTACGTCCAACGCGTCAGTGGACAGTCCCGAATCGCCGGCCGACTGCAGCACGCGCTCGATCTCGGCACGCTCTCGCGCCATCGCATCCCGCTCGATTCTCAGATTGAAGAATCGGTCGAAAACCGGGTCCCGCGTTTGCGCCAGGCCACCAGCCACCGGTCCAGTCTGATCTTGGGGCAAGGTGATCGTGTTGATGCGGAAATTCTCCAGGGCATCGTCGGCACGGCGTAGATCGGATGCGGCCTGATCGAGCTGTTCCCCCAGGATGTTCGCCTTCTCCCTGAGCTTCTCTTTGCCCAACTCGGTGGCAAGCTCCACGTGCCGCTCCACGACCCTGTTGACGGTGGCTGCTATCAGCTCAGGATCTGGTCCCCTCAAGTTGATCCTGAGAAAGTTGCCGTTCAGATCCATAGTAGTCTCGATCTGGCCGCCCAGCGCCCGGGCCGCATCTCGTGGTATCGTCACCCAGAATGCGACCTCATGTCCCGGCCTGAGCTCAGTCGGTGGCGGAACCCAGGCGAATCCCAACTGCAGACCCAGTGTATCCCCCGGCGCTCCCGTCTCCACCAGAATGCCCTCCGCCGTGCGCAGACGCACTTCGTCACCCTCTTCGTTGACCTCCAGTACATAGCCTCCCGCCACCAGGTTGGATCCTGTCAGATTGAAGGTCTTGAATAGCGGCTGGTCGTCACGCGACCGAACACTCAGGTACAGCTTCAGCTCCTCGACCACGTAATCGAGTACGACGTAAGATTTGAGTAGCTCCACCCAGGCATAGCTGTTAAGCAGCTGCTCCGATTGGAGAGGGCCTCTGACACCCTGCTGACTCATTCCCGGCGCCGTTATCCAAATGGCCGCCTCCGCCTGGTACTCGACCCTCATGAACCGGGCTCCCAGCATTCCCGCCGCCGTTCCCAGCGCAACCGCAAGGAAGATGAACCACTTGTGACGGAACAATGCTGCAACGTAGCGTCGCCAGTCCGTCTGCTGCTCCTGCTCGGGCGCAACCTGGGCCCAGGCCGGCTGCGACGGTGCCAAGGCAAATTCTCCGCCCAGTTGCTGGACGGCTTTCTTTTCTTCTGGAATGGCACTCGGTACGGCCGAAACCCCGCTTTTTCCCTGGTCAAGTGGATAAGACCCACGTGCCATTGTTGCGCTTCGCCATCAATCGTATTTTGGCGTCGCACGTAGTGTGGCTGTGACGCAACACACTGAACTCGACGACAATTGGTGTAAGCTGCTAACTGCCCTAGTACAGTGCTCTTGCTGGTTTCTGGCCCTGGCCTGGCGTGTGCATTGAGGAGCCAGACAGAACGACCGCGGCCACTCAGCCCGGCTGCGCTTATTGAGGATAATGGAGGAGCTGGAGGAGCTCATGACGTCTTCACGTCCACGGACAGCAAGAGACAGCATTGGTGACAGCGCCGTGCCGGGGTTCGCCGAGCTGGATCAAGAAGCCAAGGCCAGCCTGCGGGTTTTGGTCATCGACGACGAGCGGACGCTCAGGGAGAGCTGCCGTTCTTTCTTGGGCAGCGAAGGTTACAGCGTGGAAGTGTGCGGGAAGGGATCGGAGGCCCGCGATCTGTTACGCCGGCGCACCTTCGACATCGTGCTGATCGACCAGTATATGACGGATGTGCCGGGAGATGAGCTACTCCAGACCTGCCTGGCCAAGAACCCCGAAACCGTCTGCATCGTGATGACCGGGAATCCGTCGGTGGAGGCGAGTTTCGCGGCACTCAGGGGCGGCGCCTGGGATTACCTGCCGAAGCCGTTTGCCGCCACGCAGCTCCAGGTTTTGATCGGTCGAGCCGCGCATACGGTTCTGGTATCCCGCGAATCGCGGGAAATGCACCTGGCCGCGGCCCGCGAGTTCGGGCACAGCGACAAGGTGACTGTGCTGGGTTTGGCTCCCGTGTTCAAGCGGGCTATCGAGCTGGCCCGGAAGGTGGCGCGCACGAACGCATCAGTCTTCCTCAACGGCGAGAGCGGAACCGGCAAGGAACTCATCGCCCAGTTCATCCACCACTATTCCCGCCGGAGCAGCCGTCCGCTAGTGGCGATCAACTGTGCGGCGTTACCGGAGGGATTGCTCGAGTCAGAGATGTTTGGACACCGGAAGGGAGCGTTCACCGGTGCAGTGAGAGACAAGCCCGGCTTGCTGGAGGCGGCTAACGGCGGAACCATGCTACTGGACGAAGTAACCGAGA
>JARRLJ010000533.1:0-4730 GCA_037387025.1 Gemmatimonadales bacterium | reverse complement strand
TGACCTGCTGATTGGCGCCGTACTAGTGACTGGGGCCAAGGCTCCGCACCTCGTGGTGCGCGAAGACCTGAAGCTGATGAAGGACGGGGCGGTGATCGTCGACGTTTCGGTCGATCAGGGTGGCTGTATAGAGACGATCAAGCCCACCACTCACGAAGAGCCCGTGTACATCATCGACGGCGTGCTTCACTATGGGGTTGCCAACATGCCGGGAGGGGTGCCGCGCACGTCGACTCTGGCACTGACCAACGCGACCTTCTCATATGCCCGCCGCCTGGCGGGTGCGGGCTGGCGCGAAGCCTGTAAGACAGATCGCTCGCTGTTCCTCGGATGCAACGTGATCGAAGGCAAGGTCGTGTATCCTGGAGTGGCTGAGGCGTTTAACCTTGAGTTGACAGACGCAAGCCAACTCGTTGGGTGAGGTTTGGCAGGGTAAGTAGCCAACGTGTCATAACTTAGGGCATCCATTATGTTAGTGCGCCTCAACGGCAGGGGCGCTCTGAGTGCGCCCAGCTTATTCACCACTAGTAGATACTGATGCGCTGGAAAATGTCGCTGGGCAGTCTACTGCCCGCTAACGAAATCGCTGTCGATCTCGGCACCTCCAATACGCTCGTTTACGTGCGGGGTGAGGGGATTGTACTGAACGAGCCCTCGGTCGTTGCGGTAGAGCAGGCGACCTCGAAGATCAAAGGGATCGGCCTGGAAGCGAAACGGATGTTGGGCCGCACGCCGGACGGCATTCAGGCTGTCAGGCCTCTCAAAGACGGCGTCATCGCAGACTTCGACGTGACGGAGAAGATGCTCCGTTACTTTCTCGAATCGATCATTCAAAAGCACGTCTTCAAGGTGAAGCCCAAGGTGATCGTGTGCGTTCCCAGCGGGATCACAGAGGTTGAGAAGCGTGCGGTGCGAGATAGTGCCCACTCTGCCGGTGCCAAGGAGGTCTACATGGTAGCCGAGCCGATGGCGGCCGCGATCGGTGTAGGCCTTCCCGTCGAGACACCGACCGGAAACATGGTCATCGATGTCGGCGGTGGAACGACGGAGATTGCCGTCATAGCGTTGTCCGGCATCGTGAGCGATACATCGATCAGGACCGGCGGAGATGAGCTAGACCAGGCTATCGTTCAATTCATGAGGAAGAACTACAACCTTCTGATCGGTGAACCCACAGCCGAGGTCATCAAGATTCAAATAGGGTCGGCAGCCCCCATGGACGGTGACAAAGAGATGGAGGCGAAAGGACGTGACCTGGTCTCGGGCATTCCCAAGGTGGTTCGCGTACACTCGAGCGAGATCCGAGAGGCGATCCAGGAGCCGGTCCAACAGATCGTGGACGCCGTGAGGCGGGCATTGGAGATCACGCCGCCCGAGCTTGCGAGCGACATCGTGGACAGGGGGATCGTCATGGCTGGAGGTGGTGCGCTAATTCGGGGCCTGGACGTGGTCCTGTCGCAGGAGACCTCACTCCCAATCCGCGTCGACGAGGATCCGCTGACCTGCGTCGTGCGTGGGACAGGGCGCATTCTCGACGATCCCGACAAGTACCGGTCGGTGCTGACTACCTAGGCCCCCCGTGCAGATCGCGCCTGAGCACTTCGCCTCACGTCGCGACACCATCGCCTTTGCCTTATGCATCCTGATGTCGATCGGTGCGCGGCTGGCCCCGACTAACGTCCAGGACAAAGTGGTTGAGGCTACCAGAGACACGGTGCTGGCTCCTTTCCTAGCGATGCAACATTGGATAGAGAACGAGAGGGACGTACACCTGCAGGCTGTCGAATGGATGGCAGTTGCCGACTCGGCACAGGTACAGGGGTTGGAGGTCCTGACTCTGAAACAGGAGAACGAGTATCTCAGGAGCCTCCTTGGACTGTCAGCCCGGATCTCCACCGCACACGTGGCTGCCGAGGTATTGCGGTCGGGGCAGACGGGGGAGGAGTTCAGTTCTCTGTTACTTGCAGCTGGGAGCAACCAGGGGATCGAAGAGAACGACCCGGTCGTGGCTCTAGGAGGTCTCGTCGGACACATAGTGCACGTTCACGCCGCGACACCTATCTGGAGCAGGTGCCGGTTGGAGCCAGGGTATTCACGTCCGGAGCTGGAGCTGAATTGGGTGGTGTCTATCCCAGGGGAATCCCGATTGGAACTGTGGTGGCCGTGGCAGATTCGCTCAAGGGCTGGTCGCGCAACTACACAGTCCAACCAGCAGTTCCCATCGCTTCTGTATCGCACGTGATCGTGTTGACCGGAGAGGACGACGATGTAACTGCAGCCTTTGAGGGTGGCCCACCGTGAGGTTCGTCCGGGAGCATTGGCGGCTTGGTGCCGTGCTCCTGCTCTTGTTGGTGCTTCAGTTCATCCTGAGGCCGCTGCTGGGCGACGCGCGCATCGCGCCGGACTTCCTGTTTCTGGCCTTGATGGTATTTGCAGTTAGGGCGCGGCCCGGGCAGGGTGCGGTGGCCGGCTTCCTGGTGGGACTGCTGACCGATGCCCTCTTCCCAGCGGCATTCGGAGCAGGTGCGCTTGCGCATACCGCGGTCGGCTATTTCGCGGCCTGGGGCAAGGCCGTATTCTTCGCGGATAATCTCTTTGTGAATGCGGCTTTCTTCTTTCTCGGCAGCTGGATTCGGGATTTCTTGGTGCTGCTGTTCGGCCAACACATGAGCGGTACGGCTCTATACTGGCAACTCGGGTATCTGTCCCTGTTGAAGGCTCTGACAACTGCCGTGGCAGGAATTGTGATTCTCCTGATCTTCCGTCGCTGGCTCGACATCAGAATTAGACAATGACCTGGTTCCATCCGCATTTCGTAAGGCGCAGGGCCGAAGCTGGCGGGCTATTCGTCGGACTGATGTTTGGCGTGCTCGCGAGCTGGTTCTTCTACATCCAGGTGATTGGGCGGGACCATTATGTTCTGCAGTCGAATGACAACAGGCTGAGAGTTGCACCGATACCGGCGCCCCGCGGGCTCATTCTCGACCGCAACGGTGTTGTGCTCGCCGACAACGTGCCAGGATATTCGATCGCCATCTTTCCGCCGGACCCGGAAGCGTTACCAGCGATCCTGCGTCGCTTGGATCACGTGCCGGGCCTAGATTCGGCGAGGATTGAGACCATCGTTCGCCGGTTTCACCGATTTCCGCACGAGCCTGCGGTCATTCTCCGTGATGCCCCCTTCGACTTGGTGTCGGCATTGGAAGAGAGCCGTGCCACTATACCTATCTTGGACGTTCAAGCAGAGCCCAAGCGCAGGTATCCGCGCGGCGCAGTCGTTGCGCATGCTCTGGGATACGTGGGCGAGATCACGGAAGAAGAGATGTTGTCGGGAAAGATCCGCGGCGCCCGCGGCGGATTGGTGATTGGCAGGGATGGGCTCGAGCGGCAGTACGACGAACAGTTGCGGGGTACGGATGGGCGAAAAACCTATGAGGTGACGGCACTGGGCCACATCGTCGAAGTATATGAACGGGAGCAAGAAGACGAACCGGAACAGGGCGATACGCTCCGCACCACGCTCGATATCGAGTTACAGGCATTCGTCGACTCGGTGTTCCCTCCTGGGTTCAGTGGTGGGGTCGTCGCGATGGACCCACGCAATGGAGATCTCCTGGCGCTGTACTCTGCGCCCAGCTACGATCCCAACCTGTTCGTGGGCGGGATGGACCCGGAAGCTTGGCGGGCACTGTCACAGGCTGAAGACCAACCACTGTTCAATAGGGCGATTGAGGGACGGTACGCGCCGGCATCGCCCTTCAAGCTGGCCGTGGCAGCCATGGCCCTCAAGAGAGACTCGGTCACCGTGGATAGCCACATGGAGATTCCCTGTACGGGAGGACTGTGGTATGGGAACCGATACTTCAAGTGCTGGCGAGAGGATGGTCACGGCAATCTCTCATTGATGGAGGCAATCCAGTATTCGTGTGACGTGTATTTCTACCAGCTTGGCCTGAAATTGTCCCTCCCGAATCTGCTGGCTGACGGAGCAGAGATGGGATTCCTCGACCGGTCCGGCATTGATCTGCCGGACGAGAGTGCTCCCGTGTTTCCCGCCGGAACCGAGTACTACGACACACGGTACGGGCCGCGCGGCTGGACGAGCGGAGTGACGTTGAACATGGCCATCGGCCAGGGCGAGAACGCACAGAGCCTGATCAACATGGTGTCCTTCTATGCCAAGCTCGCGAATCCAGACGGTGCGGCGCCGCCTCCGCATCTGAAGGCCCAAGGTGATTTTGAACGCAGATCGCTGGGTTTGTCCGAAGAGCAGGTGGCGCAGCTGCGAGAGGCACTCACACTCGTGGTTGAAGGGGGGACAGCCACGGGTGCTCGTGTAGCCGGCGTGTCGATAGCGGGCAAGACCGGTACGGCGCAAAACCCGCAAGGAGCGCCACACGGATGGTTCATTGGATTCGCCCCTCGTGAAAACCCCGAGATAGTGGTGGGCGCAATTATCGAACACGCCGAACATGGTTCGTCAGTTGCTCCACTGGTCACGAGAACGATCCAGAAGCACTTGTTGGGCGAGGCACCATCATACCCACTTAGACTGGTGCTGCCGGAGGATTCAGCGCCCGAACCACTCCCGATCGTGCCTGACACGGGCGCGGTAAGCAGCAATCGGTAGGCTGGCGGGACTGTGAGACGTCATCATTTCGACTGGCAGCTCTTCGCCGTCACTATCGTGCTGATACTCATAGGGCTTGCCACGCTGTACTCGGCAGGTC
>JARRLJ010000532.1:0-2674 GCA_037387025.1 Gemmatimonadales bacterium | reverse complement strand
GACGTGGACGGCGTCGAGTTCGCCGTTCTTTACACGCTGCAACATGGTTTGCCGTGAGACGCCGAGGATCTTGGTCGCTTCCTGCATGGTGACGTAACCGGCCGGTGCCTGCTCGACAAAGCGATTGCGCAGTTTCTCGGTGATACGGATTTGCCACGGTGCGCCTGGTGTGATCTGCTCGCCGGCAACAAATCCATCGTTCAGCCACCGGTGTAGTGTCGAAGGCGCAATGTCCAGGAGCTTGGCCGCCTGTTTGATACTCACCAACTCACCCTCGGGTGATTCAGTCGGTGACTCGAAACGCGGGATCTGCCAATGTCGGCGTAAGTTGCCGACGAGGTTAGCGGTGAACCGCAGGCCGCGTGCTGTGGTTCGTCCTTGTTTATTCAGGATGCCCGCGATGACGGTGTCCGGATAATGAGCAGCCAATCGGCGCACCAGTTCGATGGTATCTTCATCAGTGCGCACGCTGGCAGGGCGAGAACGGGGAAGGTCGACATCGAGTTCGGTCAACAGTCCACCGCGCCAGCGCAGGGTCAGATGGGCATGCTTGTCGTCGCGATACACGGCAATGATGACTTCTTCAAGCAGCGTGCGTAGCAGCTCCTTTTGGTCGCGAACGGTCGTGGTCGGAGCATTCCACACACGCTTGAGGTCGGTGGCGAGTGCGCGTACGGTGCGACGTTCATCATTGCTCAGTGTTCTTGGGCGTTGGGCCTCTCGACGAGCGAGTTCGGCTTCGGCCTGCTCGAGTTCACGCAGTCGTTTTTCCCATTCGGCCTCCAGGCCGCGTGCTACCAGCCTGTTTTCGGGCTCGACGGCCCGGTAACGGCGTTCGGCCCGTTCGGCCTCATAACGGGCGCGTTCAAGCGCCAAGCGCCATTGTGCCAAGGCGGCGTCATGGTTCGCCTCCAGCTGTTCTGCGGCAGCCAATGCGGCCTTCACACCGGCGGGCGTGAGTGCCTCAAGAAAGGCATCAGTGACGGCTTGATCGATTTGCACGCCGCCAACGTTGAGGCAATAGACGCCACGACCGTGGACGATATCCTTGCCCGCGCAATGATACCCTGGGGTGTGGTGTCTGCCGCGGTAATGGGTACGCAGGCGGCGCCCACAGTGACCACAGATCGCCAGGCCTTGCAGCAAGGCTGCCCCTTCCCTCACCGCGCCGCTCCCTTGGTGGGGTTGCGGTCGGGTGTTGCGCGAAAGACGGGTCTGATTGGCTTCATAGGTCACCCAGTCGATATACCCTTCATGGTGATCGTGGATGAGCACACCCCATTCGGACTGCGGGAGTTTGCGGACGCGTTTTCGCACCCGTCCGTGCTCATCAACATAGCGCTCATGTCGGGTTTTACCATAGACATAGGCACCCGCATATACCGGGCTGGTCAGCACACTGTGGATCGCGTGATAGGTTGGCGCGACCCACTGGATGTCAGGCAATTGGATCGACTGTAGCGGGAAGTCGAGTCCCTCAGAACGAAACCACAACCACACCCGACGCGCCGAACCGAATTCCTCGAAGCGCTCGAACACCGTGCGAATGGCACCCGTGACTGCTTCATCGGGGTGTAAGCGCACTTCACCGTCGGCTTCGCCCCAGACAAAGCCGACCGGCAATCCTCGGCGCAGTTCGCCGCGGGCCGCTTTGTTGCGGATGCCACCGTCGAGGCGGGCACGCAGGATATGAAGCTCGGCCTCACTCATGGTGCCCTTCAGCCCGAGCACCAAGCGGTCGTTGAACAGCGCCGGATGATAGACCCCATCGGCGTCGCCGATCAGGGTGTCGGTCATGGCACACAGATCGAGCAGCTGGTACCAATCGGCATTGTTGCGCGCTAGGCGCGAGACCTCCAAGCCGAGAATAATGCCAACCCGCGCCAGTGCGACCTCGGCGGTCATACGGGCGAAGCCACTGCGTGCCGTGGCATTGGCGCCGGATAGACCCAGGTCTTCGTCAATGATACTCACCTGGTCACGGGGCCAGCCGAGCCCATGGGCCTTATCGACCAACGCATATTGGCGTTCGGTAGACTCGCGGTGGTGTTCGACTTGAGTGGGGGTGGATTGGCGGACATAGACGAACGCGGCGCGTTTCAAATGATTCGGTGTGACTTTGCTTTGTTCAGTCATCCTCGTTCTCCTCGAGCGGGGTCTCCGGTAGCGCCGTCTGGGCCATCAGACGCGCGAGCACGTCGACGACGGCCGCGCGTTGTTCGTCGTTCAGTTGTGCCCACACCGCCTCGTGGGGGCAGGGGATGTCCAAGAACATCAGCGGTCTTTGTTGCACCGTGACTCTCCTCTGGGGTGGTGATACGTTGCCCCAGAGCATTGACGACGGTGCTGGCATGGAGCAAGTCGCACAGGTGAGCGAGTATCGGCGCGGCGTGGGGTTGCGCTTCCTCCTGTGGGCTGTTATGCGCAGGGGCCCAGTCGGTCCAATCGACCGGGATCAACGACCGACTTTCATCGGGGAGGATAACGAGCAGGTGTAGCTGACCTTGTCGATGAGTCTGCCATAACGCTTGCAGCCTTTGGCCTTCAAACGGATGGCGTTTTCGCGTGACGGTAACGGTGTGCGGAACGTCTTTGAGATGGGTAGTGTGTGGTGTTTTCTTTCGACCGGGTCAACCACGACCTGCTGATGGGGAAACTGGCCCAGGAGATCGAT
>JARRLJ010000531.1:0-2679 GCA_037387025.1 Gemmatimonadales bacterium | reverse complement strand
GTGAGAGCGTGGGACAACGGTAAGACAACGACACGCTTGGGTCGGCGGGACATGGCCCTGCTGGATTCTGACTGGTTCGGCATCGTCATCGACAGCTACCACGATCACCAGACCGGGTACTCGTTCGATGTGAATCCCGGCGGCGTCAAACGAGACGCTGTCAAATCCATGGCTCCGGACGGGGGCGAGCGGGACGACCTCTCGTGGGACGGCGTTTGGGATGTCGCAGCGACGGTTGACAGCCTGGGCTGGACCGCGGAATACCGCATTCCGTTCAGCCAGATTCGGTTTCGCAACCAGGATGAGCACACCTGGGGCCTGCAGCTCGAACGCGTCATCGGCAGGAACCGTGAATACGCCGTCTCGGCTTTCACTCCGAAGAACGAGAGCGGTGGCATTCCCGCTTTCGGACACCTCGAGGGGATTAGAGACATCGAGCCGGGAAGTCGGTTGGAGCTACTGCCCTACGCTGTGGGAAAGACCGAACACGTCGATCCGGGCTCCAATCCCTTCAGGACCGACTCCGAACAACGAGTTTCCGGTGGGCTGGACCTGCTCTATCGTGTCACGTCCAACATGACGCTCAACGCTACAATCAACCCCGATTTCGGGCAGGTCGAAGTCGATCCGGCGGTCGTGAACCTGGGCGTGTATGAGACTTTCTTCGAGGAGAAGAGGCCGTTCTTCATCGAAGGCAGTGAGATTTTCGATTTCGTGGGTGGCACCAGCGGTGGGCAGTTGTTTTACACGCGACGCATAGGGCGTTCGCCGCAGACCAGTCCGCCCACCGACTCGGCCGACGTGCCTACCGAGACAACCATTCTCGGTGCGGCGAAGCTTTCGGGGAGAACCGCAGGTTGGTCCATCGGAACCCTGACCGCGGTGACGGCGGAGGAAACCGCACGATACATGAGCGGCGGCGTGACAGAGGAGACGGCCGTCGAGCCGCTGACGGGATATTTCGTCGGGCGTGCCCGCCGAGAGATGCGAGGCGGACTCTCGTCGGTTGGCATCATGGGTACAGCCGTACGCCGCGATTTGGGCTCTGACATGCTTCGTGCGAGTCTGAGGTCGGGTGCATACGCACTAGGCCTCGATTTCAACCACCAGTTCCCCGGGCGGGTGTGGGCCATCAGCGGCAACCTCATCGGCAGTCGAGTTGAAGGCACTGCGGATGCTATCACTCGTGTCCAGCGACTCTCGAACCACTACTTTCAGCGGCCCGATGCAGATCACTTGAATGTGGACGAGACCGCAACCGCGCTTACGGGGTATTCGGCCTCACTCTCGTTGGACAAGATCTCGGGGCAGCACTGGCTGGGCGGGATTGCCGCTGCGATCACGGCACCGCAGTACGAAGTTAACGATCTCGGCTTCTCGTACAGAACAGACCGGCGCGACGTGGCGGCAAACCTGATATACAGAGAGATCCGGCCGGGATCGTTCTTCCGCAACTGGACGCTAGTGGGTCAGTTCCGTAATGAGATGAACTTCGACTTTCAGACGATCCTGCGGATGGCGATTGCGAGGTTCCAGTTCAGGCATCTGAACTTCTGGGGCGGCGGCTTGACCTTCCTCCGCTCCTTCCGGGCGAACGACGACAGATCCACGCGCGGCGGGCCAATGATCGAACGCCCGGCAAACTACCAGGCCATGATGAACTTCTACACCGATGGTCGCAAGGCAGTGATTCTGGAAGGTGCAGGCGCAATTGAGTGGGATGAACGTGATGGGAGCGTTTACCAGGCGCGACTGGGACTGAGCTTGCGCCCGTCGTCGCGCTGGAGCCTGTCACTCGGCCCTCGGATCATGAAAGCCCGTGGTGCCGCTCAGTACGTAGCGACCATACCCGATCCGACGCTCACAGCCACGTATGGGAACGGCTACATATTCGCACAGTTGGATCAGACCGAGATCGCACTCGAGACCCGCTTCAACTTCACGTTCACACCGGGGCTCACACTCGAGACCTACGTGCAACCACTGGTGTCCGCAGGAGATTATGGGGAGCTGCAACACCTCGAGTCCCCCGGCACATTCGATTTTGCGCCGTACACCGCCGCGAGCTTCAGCCCCGACTTCAACTTCCGCAGCCTCAGAGGAAACGCGGTTCTCCGGTGGGAGTGGCAACCGGGCTCGAACATCTACATCGCATGGCAGCAACGGAGGTCGGCTTACGAGCCGGTCGGCGACTTCGACTTCGACCGCGATGTCGGGGCGCTGTTCCGTGCTCCGGCGGACAATATCTTCTTGTTCAAGGTGAGTTATTGGATCAGCCCGTGATATAGGGCGGTAAGGGGCGGTAACGAGGGATGGCGAAGGGGATGGAGTCGGCCGACGCTGCAGCGACAATACTCGCTCTAACCGCCGCTCCGAAGGCTGGCGCGCTCGGAGACGGCGCTTGACGAGTCGAGTCCTGCCGGGCGTGCCCGATGCGGCGACGGACCGCCCCCTCACCATAATTGCAACAACAACCCCCCCGTGAACAGCAGATCGTGCTGGGTCTTGTCCCAATAGCGGGTGATGGCGTCCCGGACCTGGAGGTCCAAGTGGACGCCGAAGGCCTCGAGAGTGAACCCGCCACCCAGGTCCACGCCCCAGGTGAATCCGTCAGACGGCAGAGTAGCATCCACCTCGTTGGGACTCGTGGGTTCGCCAAACCCGTAGAACTTCCCGCCG
>JARRLJ010000530.1:0-2680 GCA_037387025.1 Gemmatimonadales bacterium | reverse complement strand
CATACTCTTTCTTGGATGGCTCTAACGAAGCTCTTGGCGTCGGTGGAGGTGGCAACGGCGAGTCGCATGGTGCGTTGGGGCTGTTGCGCGAAGGGGAAGAACATGGCAGGTCGCTGTTGGCCAACCAGTGATGAGAGCTTGTGATCTTCAATGACACCCACTACCTGGAATAGCCCAGGGTCATCCCTTCCGACATCCACCGCGACCTGTCGTCCAACTGCGTTCTCTCCGGGGTAGATAGCCGCAGCGGTGGTCCGGCTAAGCATGATGACTGGAGTAGATTCGGCCACGTCGCTTGTTTCCAATACTCGCCCAGCCAGTAGCGGAATCTCCATCGTTTCGAAGTACCCGGGCAGAATCACACGCCGGTCTGCCCAAGGCGCATCGTTGTTCGTCTCGGGAGGCCGTTCGGGAGCCCAGATCGCGACGTTGCCCGCCGTCTGGAGAATCGGTAACCTGTTGACGATTCCCACCGCCTCTACTCCTGGTAGTGCTTCGATCTCCTGCTGCAGTTGCTGGAAATACTGGATCTGGAGATCTGTCTCAGCGTAGTCGTCGGCAGGCAACGAAACCGTAGCGGTCAGCAGGTTCTCCACTCGGAAGCCCGGCTCGACCGCGCGCAACCTCGTGAAGCTGCGAATGAGGAGGGCGGAACCAACCAGTAGGATGACTGAGAGCGCGACCTGAATCACAACCAGCCCGCTGCGGTATCGAATCCCACCTCTGGATTTCGAACTGCGGCCACCCTTTCTAAGGTCCTCGGTGGGATCGGCGCGCGCGGCAGCGAGCGAGGGAAAAACGCCAAAGAGGACCACGGTAATCAGTGACAGAACTGCGGCGATGGCAAACATGGAGAAGGAGAAGCCGGCGTCCTGAATTCCAAGCAGATTCATGGAGACAAAGCCCAAGATCAATCTCTGGAGCCAGATTGCCATCACGATTCCCAGACTACCTGCCACAACTGCCAATACAACGCACTCCACCAGAAGCTGGTGGGTGAGTCTGTATCGGCTTGCTCCCAATGCGGCTCTGATTGCCAACTCCGCGGTGCGGGTCGATCCTCGGGCCAACAGCAGATTGGCCACGTTTCCGCAAGCGATGAGCAGAACGAACACGATGGCTCCGGCTAGAACCAATAGTGATTGCCGGTAGCCCTCCACCATGCCCGCATGTAGATCATCGAGCTGCAGCGCCTTGTTCTTGTTGGAGTCCGGGTATGCATCTCGGAGCTGCGCTGAGATGACGTCGACCTCCGTTTGCGCCGCCTCTAGTGTCGCGTCGGGTGCCAACCGACCCACCAGGAGCCAGTTGTGGTATCGCCGAGTGATGGGATCGCTATTCCCTTGCCACGGAGGGATCCAGAGGTCCACGTCATATAGGAATCGGAAACCGAGTGGCATCACACCCACGACTGTCAGTGGGTTTCCATTTACGGTCACACTGCGACCCAGGACATCGGGGGAGCCCCCGAACCAACGTTGCCAGAATGAATGGCTGACGATCACCTCACCACCAGCACCCCATTCGGGAAGCTCATCGATGGAGAACGATCCGCCCAAGGCGGGGTGCACTCCCAGAGTCGCAAACAGGTTGCCTGTAACGTTGGTGATGCGTGCCTGTTCCGGCTCGCCGCTGCCGCTGATCGTCGCCAAACCGGCACCACCGCCTATCGTCGCCAGTGACTCGAGTGTCTTGCTTTGATCCCGGTAGTCCATGTAGTCAGGAAAGGCGACCCACGGGTTGACCCTCCCGCCGAAGGTGGCTCGTCCGAAGACGAGCCGGTCAGCTTCAGGGAAGGGGAGCGATCTCCTCAAGGCCGTGTCGAGCACCGCAAACATGGCCGTGGTGGCTCCAATACCGAGGGCCAGTGTCAGTACGGATACGAGTGTGAAGCCAGGAGTTCGAAGGAGTGTCCGGATGCTGTAACGGAAGTCGAGCCCCACGTTGGTCACTTTGCCACCTCCTTGGCGATGGGACGCTGGAGGCCGTCTCTATCTCTGGGATGTGGATGTCTACATGTATTTGATGGCTGGATGAGCCGTAATGTTGGGAAGAAGAGGAGAGTATGCATGACTTCTAACTCCGATACTTGACATATCAACTATTGACCTATAGTTTATGCTCATGGCGAAATCGTCCGCGTCGAGCGCACTGCAGAAGGAGCTCAAACAGAGCAAGCCATTTCGCTCCGTGGGTCACGAGGCTTCGGTGGGTCTGCTGCGGACCGCCGACGTAGTGCGACGGCGATGGACCGAGACGCTTGCCCCGTTTGGGATCACGGTACCGCAGTACAACGTTCTCCGTATCCTCCGGGGAGCTGGGAAGGAAGGGCTCTGCACGCTCGAGCTGGCTGAGCGCTTGATAGAGCGGGCGCCGGGCATAACCCGCATGTTGGATCGCCTCGAGGCGCGGAGCTGGGTGCGGCGCGAGCGGTCGGTCGATGACCGGCGGGAGGTACGCTGTTACCTCACGACCCAAGGGATGCGCCTGTTGGCGCGAACGGATGAAGTAGCGGACCAGGCGGACCAGGCTGCGGTGCTTGGTTTGTCCAAGGCCGAAGGGCGAGAACTGATCCAGCTATTGGACAAAGTGCGATCGGGGTTAGCGTAGGACGCGGCGACTTTTTTTGCGGGACAATAGTTGATTAGTCAATAGATAGCATGACAATAACGTACTGGAC
>JARRLJ010000529.1:0-2691 GCA_037387025.1 Gemmatimonadales bacterium | reverse complement strand
TCACGGGTATTCCCAGCCTTGAGCTACCTGAAAGACCGCTCGGGGAGGGTGATAGCTGGTCTAGCGCCACGGTCGCTTCCGCGGTGCCTGGTCTCCGGAATGAAACTCTGCCACCCACTGTGAGCGGCATGGCTCATTTGGTTCTCGATAGCATAGTGATTCGGTCGCGAGACACTCTGGGATATATCACTGTGACTGGCCGATTTCCTGCGACAACGTTGGTGGATGAGCTTGGACCGGGAAGAGCGGTGCTTTCGGGTGACCTCATCGGGAATCTCATCTGGTCGACTTCGTGGAACGGGTTCGTCTCGGGCGTGAGCAGGACTCGGATGAACGTGGTACGGGAGGGGGAAGAGGGCGTACTTGGGGGAGAGGGAGAGGAGCTCCGAGCGGAATCCACGACCAGCTACCAGGTGAAGCCATAGTCCGGTGAAGCTCGCGCATCTGGCTGATCTGCATCTTGGTTTCCGGCAGTACTACCGTCAGACGCCCAGCGGCATCAACCAGCGCGAGGCAGACGTGGCTCAAGCGTTTTGTCGGGCGGTGGACGATGTACTGGCTGCTGAGCCTGACATGGTGGTGTTCGCTGGTGATCTGTTCCATTCTGTGCGACCCACTAACACTGCGATTCTCCATGCGTTCAACCAGCTGCAACGGATGCGTGCCAGTCTTCCCGAGTGCCCGATTGTAATTGTGGCCGGAAACCACGACACACCGAGATCGGTGGAGACCGGAACGATCTTGAAGCTGTTCGAAGCGCTCGACGGCGTGCATGTGGTGGCGGGTGACGCTCGAGAGCTGACGTTCGAAACACTGGATGTCACGTTGGTTTGTGTGCCCCATGCCGCACTTCTCGCCTCTCGTACTGGATTACCTGAGCCACAAGCGAGCGTCAAGAACAAGATACTCGTGATGCATGGGGAGATCGCGGGTGCTCTCTCGCGTGATAGTTCGGCTCTAGAGTACGGTGGGATTGTCGTTGAGCCAGGTGATATCCAAGTGGACATCTGGGATTACGTGGCGTTGGGGCACTACCACGTGGCTCGCTCCGTTGCTGCCAACGCATGGTACTCCGGGGCATTGGAATACGTGAGCACGAATCCGTGGGGCGAACTGATCGACGAGGGACGCGAAGGACGGCGGGGAAAGAAAGGCTGGCTTCTAGTGGAGATCGGGAAGCAGCTGGGAGTCGAATTCCGGCCTATCGACTTGGCGCGTGCTCTGATCGATTTGGAACCGATCCGGGGGGAAGGTCTGGGTGCAGCCGACCTCGATCGAATCATAGCGGAGCGAATTGGCGCCGTACCGAATGGGATATCCAACAACATCGTGCGTCAAGTGGTGTACGATGTTCCTAGACCAATCGCGCGTGAACTGGATCACCGTCGAATCAGGGAGACCAAGGCGAGAGCTCTGCATTACAACCTAGATATTCGCCGCCCTCCGACGACGCGAGTAGTCGGGGTCGGAGCACCGGGGCACCGACAGACCCTGGCCGACCTCGTGAAGGACTACTTGTCTCGACGCACACTCACGGCTGAGGTCGATCGAGAGAATCTCATCGGTTTGGCGAGTCGCTACCTCGACGAAGTCGAGCAGGATCTGCTGGAGGAGTAGATGCAGTTGCACCGCCTGAAACTCGTCAACTTCAGGCAGCACGCCGAGACCGAGCTCAATCTCGGTCCTGGCATCACGGCAATCGTGGGACCTAACGGGTCAGGCAAGACCACGTTGCTGGAGGCTATTGCTTGGGCTTTTTATGGAAATCCCGCCGCGCGCGGAAATCGGGACACGATACGGCGGTACGGGGCACCTGCCCGGTCACAAGTTCGTGTCGAAGTCGATTTTGGGATTGGGCAACATGAGTTCAGGGTCGTGCGTGGCTTGTACAACGCCGAGTTCTTTCAGGATGGCCAGGATTTGCCGATAGCCAATTCGCAGCAGGAGGTCACAGATCAGTTAACGCGAACTCTAGGCATGACGCGAGGCGAATTCTTCAACACCTATTTCACAGGCCAAAAGGAACTTGCCGTAATGGGTCAGATGGGGCCGACTGATCGAGCACGGTTTCTATCGCGCGTATTGGGGTACGACAAAATCAAATTGGCTCAGGACAAGTTGCGAACGGCTCGTTCACGTAGCAGGGCAGAGTTGGCCGGACTGGAGATGGGTTTGGGCGATGAGCAAGCGCTGATCGAGGAGCTGGAATCGGCTACCACGCTGTTGGCTGGAGCAATACGGCAGGTCAAGAAGGCGTCTGAGACGAAGGACCGCGCCGTCAAACGCTTCCAGCAAGAGCAACCAGTCTGGAACAAGATGGTCGAGGTCCGTGAGTCGGTGTTGTCACTAGATAGCGAGCTCCGGGTCGCAGAGCGAGATGTTGGAGAAGCTCGCCGTGAATTTGAACGCTTGGACAAAGAGCTGGCCGAAGCGCTGGATGCCAGGAGCCAGCTTGCGGCAATGGCACCGGAGCTGGCTCGTGTAGCACCCTTGATTGAAGAGTTGGAGAGGCTGGAACGAGAGGCGCAGGCAGCCGGCAGGCGCCGTGACCTCACGGGCCAGGCTAAGGAAGTTGCAGAGCAGGCATCTAGGGTGAAGCAACGGTTGGCCGAAATCGGAGACACGAAGCAAATGCTGGAGGCGGCAAATACGTCGCTTGATGCCATACGCAAAGAAGCTGGCCAAATCGAG
>JARRLJ010000528.1:0-2698 GCA_037387025.1 Gemmatimonadales bacterium | reverse complement strand
AGTGCGTCGAGGCATTACTTCGTGGGCTGGACGCCTGTTTCATGACTGTGCCAGTAATACCACTGGGTGGACTGTTACCCCTCTCCCTCCACTTCGCTCGGGACCTCCTCTCGATCTGCCGCACTGGCGATGCCGAGGAACTCTTTGACACTGGCCTCGATCTCATCAGCCATTTCGGGATGATCCTTCAGAAAGAGTTTTGCGTTCTCTCTTCCCTGTCCGATACGCTCCTTGCCGTAGGAGTACCACGCCCCGCTCTTTTCTATTACTCCGGCCTCCACCCCTAGATCGACCAGCAGGGAAACGTGACTGATTCCCTCGTTGAACATGATGTCGAACTCCGCCTGTTTGAACGGTGGAGCGACCTTGTTCTTCACAACCTTCACGCGCACCTTGCTTCCCGTTATGTCGTCACGCTCTTTCACAGGGCCGATACGGCGAACGTCTAACCGGACGGAGGAGTAGAACTTGAGCGCCCGCCCGCCTGTGGTGGTTTCGGGATTTCCAAACATCACGCCGATTTTTTCCCGCAACTGATTGATGAAAACCACCGAGGTACGAGACCTGTTGATGCTACCAGCCAACTTGCGCAGGGCTTGGGACATCAGCCGCGCCTGCAACCCGACGTGAGCATCGCCCATGTCACCTTCGATCTCTGCCTTGGGAACCAGCGCAGCAACGGAGTCGACGACAATGATGTCTACAGCACCCGAACGAACCAAAATCTCGGCAATCTCGAGCGCTTCCTCACCGGTGTCGGGCTGCGACACCAGCAGATCGTCAAGATCCACCCCGAGTTTCTTGGCGTACTCGACATCGAGTGCGTGCTCGGCATCGATGAAAGCGGCCACTCCTCCCAAACGCTGCGCGTTAGCCGCGACGTGAAGAGCCAGCGTAGTCTTTCCACTGGATTCGGGACCGTAAATCTCGGTGATGCGGCCGCGCGGCACACCGCCGATACCGATAGCCGCATCCAAATTGATGGCCCCCGTGGGGATAGCCCCGGTTTTCACGCGGGCAGTCTCTTGGCCCATGCGCATGATAGAGCCCTTGCCGATCGTCTTCTCGATCTGAGCGATGGCCAAGTTGAGAGCTTTGCGGCGATCGTCGCTCAACGTTGCTTGCTGATTCTCGGTCTGCTTAGCGGGCATCTTACTCCTCGTGGTGAATAGCCATCGGTCTCATCATGCACACTGCACCCGAATATATCCCGAACAACACATTACCGCCACCCGGGTCTGAATGCATCTTCTACATGAGTTACGCGCGTCCCGGCTGCTGACAGCGTAACTCCAATCACGTCAAAGCGATAGACATCTTCCGGTCGGCCAAATCGGTCCATCCAGCCCCTCGCAACCCGGACAATCTCCCGCTTCTTCAACCAGGTAACCGCCTCCAAGGGGCTTCCGAAAGCGGAGCCCCGGCGAGTCTTCACTTCAACAAACGCCACTACGGGGCCCTTTCGGGCGATGACATCGATCTCGAGGCGGCCGAGGCGGAAACGATGGGATACGACGCGCCAGCCTCTAGCTTCCAGGAACCGCATCGCAACGCCCTCTCCAGCAAGCCCGCGCCGGTGGCGCTCATCCTTCCAGGTTTCCGGATCTGACTTGATCGGCACGAGGAATTCTACTGACCCCAGAGTCAGTTGAATTAACCAAAACCCCGCGCACCGTGCCATTTCGTCGCGCTGACGCTGACTCACACGATCTACCAGGATGAACAGTAACTGGTGTTGCGCTCTTGCGTGGAGAACCCGTGGCGGCTACACGAAATCGTCCAATTGTTCCATCCCGACCAGCACTTCGCGCGGCTTAGATCCATCCGGAGGACCAAGCACACCGGCTTCGTGAAGTTGATCGATGATCCGGGCAGCTCGTCCGTATCCAATCCGCAGTTTCCTCTGAAGTAGCGACGTGGAGCCCAGTTGATGCGTTATGCACGTCACCGCCGCTTCACGGAACAGCGGATCTCGATCACCTCCCGTATCCCCTCCACCGCGCTCGAGGGCAGCTTCCTCGAGCTCGAGCGATGCTACTACCGCAAGAATGTCTTCTTCACCCGTCTCCGGCGGCAGGACTCCTTGACGTTCCAACTCTTCGTCACGCTCTATCTTAAGATCGTGGTACCACTTCATCAGGGCTTCCGTCTCTTCCGTTCCGATGAAGGCACCTTGTGCTCGCACCGGTTCGCTCCTACCAGGAGGAAGAAACAGCATGTCACCATTGCCAAGCAGCGTTTCTGCTCCATTCTGATCAAGGATTGTGCGACTGTCCACCTTCGACGCAACACGGAAGGCTATGCGGCTCGGGAAGTTCGCCTTGATGAGGCCGGTTATCACGTTGACGCTAGGCCGCTGTGTCGCCAGCACCAGGTGGATGCCAGTGGCTCGTGCCTTCTGCGCCAGCACAGCGAGCGGCTTTTCCACCTCTCCTTGGACCGTCATCATGAGGTCCGCAAGCTCATCGACAATCAACACGATGTAGGGCAGAGGGCCGGCCTCGTAGACGAGCGGGAGGCGAGGAGCTTCTGCGGGAGAATCTGGATCGACCGAGGCCGCCAGTCGTCTAGCACCTGAGCCGGTGACATCCTGACTCGCTCCGTTTCCCGTTCCCCCGTGGCCGGGCTCCACGAGCTGTTGTCCACTCTGGACTTTTCTGTTGAAATCGTGCACGTTCCGCGCGCCATTTGCATGGAA
>JARRLJ010000527.1:0-2700 GCA_037387025.1 Gemmatimonadales bacterium | reverse complement strand
TGCGCCGCGAATCCGCTCGCGTCGAACCCCCAACATCTGCGCCGACTCGTGGTGCAGAATGGACTCAGATTCGTCAGGTCGCGGCCTCCGACCCTCGCTGAGTCAGAACCTTGGGCCGGTCGACCAGCTCAGCCAGGTCCCCTGCGAAGAACCGCCGCGATTACGAGAACGCGGTGCGCTCACCCACCGACCCGTCGACTTCGCTGCCCAACGACTCGGAATTCTGCTGGCGCGGCCCGCCCGGTGTCAAAGCACTGACCTACCGGCTATCCAACCATTCGAGTCTACCAGCACCGAAGCGAGCCCCGTCGAGCGTTGTCCAGAACTGCTGAGTGGGTCTTGAGACAAACCGACCTGGCAACCCGTGCAGCAGCAATTCTTTGTTAGGAAGTGGGCCTGCTCACTCGGTGAGCGAAAGCAACTCCATGATGTGGTCGATCTGAGAAAGCAGGGCGGAAACGTCACCCTCCGCTTCTCTCGCGAACCATGCCGCATGGGTTACGAGGTTGTTCACGTCGCGCTCGTCCAGCAGCCTCACCCACGCCGTAAGTTCTTCTGTGGAGACGGCGTCATCAGGACGACTGAAGCGCGCCTCCCACTCGTGATAGTCGATTCGGTCACGCAAGACCGGCTCGAACGATTGGAACCAATAGTCCGTCGCCCGATCGATCGTGGCCTGGAGTTCGCGAAGGCTTTGGTCGTGTTGCGTGATCATCAGTTGGAGTTCTGGATTGTTGAGTCGCGCCCAGGTTGGGCTGGTAAACAGGCTCTCCAGCGACGTCGAGGTGATCGCGAGTTGGTTCACCGAGGTGGCCAGCCAGAACAGGTACGGGATGCGAGCGGAAGGGACCGCGACATCTCCGAGGCGGACCATACCTAGTGTGTCGGCAGCTGCCGCGGCGCCACGTGCCAACCGCAGCGCGTCCTCGAGACCAGCCCTATCGTCCAGGAACTCAGCCGCCAGCGCGGCAATGTAGCCGGCGTCCTCGCGCCCCTCTTGGTAGTCGCTCCATCTGGACTCGACGCCAAAGGCCAACGACACGCCAACCACAATCAGCATGACTTCACGCAATGATGTCCTGATAGCGAGCCCTCCGGCTGACCCCACTTCCTAACGGTTTGGAATTCTGCTGCCGGACCACGATGCCGACCCGGAGCGCGAGCTGCAAGGCGAGTGCTCCGGACCGAGGCAGCCTACCCGGTCAGCAGCAATTCCTTGTTAGACGGCACCGCCACTACTGACCTCCCAGCACTCCTAGCTGCTGGAACATGTAGACGAGCTGCAACGTGAACGACGTGGCCGCGGCGAGTAGCTGGACAGCCCGACGACTCGAGACCAGCCCTGCCCACGAAGCCAACAGATACACGACGGACATCCACATCGCGGTGGGAAGGGCGGAGTAGTTGGCGCCCTTGAGGAGTGTGTCGACAACGTCGAAGAGCACGGCGCCAATGTTGGCTCCGAAGAACCAGCGCCGCCCTTCCATGAAATATCGGTAGGAGTCCCGCACTCCATGCAGGTGGTGAGGAACGAGAATCGCCGCGAGCAGGAACAGCAGGATCGCGAAGGAGACTACGAACAGGTAGAGGCCGAACGTCCACTCCTCGGTGAGCGCCTGAAAAGTTGAACTCGTACCACCAGAACGAGACGAGCCACGTAAGGACATAGCCGACCCAGAGCATGTAGACCGCATCCAGGGCGAGCGGCTCGCCATGTCCTCGTAGTCGATGAACCCCCTCCGCCACCGCAGACAACACGTGCGTAATCGCGAGGCCGATCACGATCGACACGAGTACCATGACGTATTCGAACGGGCTCAAAGCAAGTCCTTGTCCCTACTGTGGGGCCCGCCGCGCTGCGCACCAGCGCTTGAACGCCAACCGCCCAACGGAGTACGACGCACAGCGCGCGGTTGACTCGTGTCCTCCGGTACGCCGGCCCGAGGAGCGCCGGACGTTCCAGCTACCTGTTCCACTTGTGCCGTCTAACGGATCGGAATTCTGCTGCCGCACCCGCCTGCTGACAAATCAGAGACGCTACCAGCCATACCGCACAGTATCCGCGGACAGCAGCAATTCCTTGTTAGACGGCGACCGGCTGCCCGGTGAGCGGATGGCCAATCCCTCGAGGAAAGGTCGGATCAGCGGATACCACGGCAATCCATTTCCACCCTCTTCCCAGACAATCGTGAGTTGCTCCCCAAATGCACCCTCCATCGCCGCATGGACGGCTTCCAGGGCCGTGGCCTGCGCCTGAAATGCCCGTCTTAGCTCGGCGATTCCAGTGGGGTCATTGGCCAGAGCCTCGAAATATTCGGCAGCCTCGGCATCGCAGGGCTCCGCTCCCAGCAGTTGGCCAGCCTCCAGTCGATCCAGGCGCAGCAGGTCGAACCCTGACCTATCTATCAGCGGATGTAGAGAAAGAAGCGTGGGGATATCGATCGAGGCGTCTGGATCATCGATGAAATGTGCCCGGTACGAAGACCGCGGCTCCAGCCTGGTGTCCACCTCTTCACCGACTCCGATGTCGCAGGAGAGCCGATTGTACATCGCACGCCAGCGCTCTTCCCCGACCCCGGGCTCTCGCGACTGACCGGTGAACGGAGTCCCGAGGACGACCAGGCCGGCCGCTCGCTCAGGATGATGCTCGGCGATCCAGATGATGTCTTGAGTCGCCAGAGTGCGTCCCACAAACACCGC
>JARRLJ010000526.1:0-2713 GCA_037387025.1 Gemmatimonadales bacterium | reverse complement strand
CTTTGGCTCGCGAATCCAGCCCCAAACCTCTCGATTCGAGGTGGAGGTGCTCTGAACCGTCGGTCCTCTGCCCCGAGGGCTGACCACCGCCTGGTTTCATACGCGATAAGGCCTCCGAATTGGGGCTTCAAGTAGGCCGCCCGGAATAGGTGCAGTGAGCCGCGAATCGTCAATAGCTATGGGCAATAGAGGTGGACGACAGCGGCGCACGTCAAACGTGTGTCAAACATCAGATGGGTCCTCACGAAGACGCGTCAGAAGGCGCCACTCCCCCACTCGATATGTGCCGATATGCGTAGTTGCCTGGACCGCTACCTTCGCTTCATGCTTGAGATCGAGATCACCTAATGCGTTCCCTGTAACTATCTGGACCGCGCCGTGAGCGCGGCGAGCGACATACTTTCTCGACATCAGCACATCGTGCATTCCCTCACGTTCGTCACCGGTTCCAAAGGAGTCTTCGATGTCTCGGTCAATGGGAGTCTGATCTAGTCCAACACCGAGACCGGCCGCCATGCTTAACCCGGCGAAGTGCTCGACCTCTTCGTGGCCGCGTTTGGGGAGGGAGTCAAGCTCTACGGCGAGTAGTAGCTAACGCTTCACTTGACACGCAACTAGATGTGCCCGATGGCGGTGCAGGGACATTGGTCTATCTGGAGAGAGTCGAGACGGCGATGCCCAGTAAGTATGCGGCGGCGACCACGACTGCGGCAACGCCGAGATGCTCCAAGACGATCGGCTTAGGATCGACCCCTTGCCGACGCCCGGCTAGGAAGCTCAACGTGGCCAATGCGACAGCACCCCACGCGATTGCCACAAGCGCAGCCGTGGAGAGCGGGAAGAGGAACACGGGGATCAAGAACGTCGTTGCCATTAGGAACTTCGCCGCGAACGTGGCCCCGGTGGCGGTCCACACCTCGCGTCCGGAGTGGACGCCTTCGTTCTCCTCGGAGATGTGGATTCCCAAAGCGTCGGAGAGGGAGTCGGCGACGGCAACAGTGAGGATGCCGGCCACCACAGCGGGCTTTGAGTTAGTACCTGCTGAAAGACCCACCATCAAACCAATCGTGGTGATGACGCCGGAGGTCACGCCAAACGAAATCCCGACAGACCAGGAGTGTGAAACCCGCCTCATCCGTGGAGCGCACCATCTCTGGCATGCCGAATCCAAAAGAGCGAACCCTCTGTGATAAAGAAGAAGACCAGAGACTGAGTCCCTCGACCCGCCCTGCGAGCGTTTCCCTCGGAATCGCTCGCCGTTAGCGAGCGCGTGATCCTTCCCAAGCAGCCTCGCCCTCGCGTTCCATGATTTCAAGACGCTCGTAGTAGTCGGGAAACTCGCGGAGATGGGCCAGCGCAATCTTCAATGTCACCACTGGATCGTCGCCGCTCACATCGAGGTCCGGGAACCTCGTCCCATGCTCCAACTCCACGTTCATGCCATCCCGAACATCCTCCAAGCCATACCGCTCAGCTGAAATATCAATGCCAGTGGCAGCGAGTGCCCCCGCAGCATCCTTAGTCGTAAACACGACCCCTCTTTCCTCCGAAACCGGACAAACGGGTCAGACTCCAATCGCCAGTCTCCACACAGACAGCGCGCCTCGCCTAGAGGAAAACGTCCCGACCTTCCGAACCCTGGACCCACTCGATATCCGGCAATATGCGCTCCCGACCGAGCTGGACATATGTGCCGTTATGTGCGGCTCGTCCTGACTGCTGCTGCGTAGGTTCGGAGTCCTGTCTGATTAGGAGGACTCATGCGTAGGACTGTGCTCATGTTCGTGTTGGCTGGACTGGTGGGAGCAGTAGTGGCGGTACCGATTGTCGTCTATGCGAGCCATCAGTTCACAGACGTACCCGACACCAACCCGTTTCACGCTGACATCGACTGGCTGGCAGATGCCGGTGTGACCAAAGGATGCGCTCCCACCGAATACTGCCCCAAGAACAATGTGACCAGGGAGCAGATGGCAGCATTCATGCGCCGTCTCTCGGGCAACGACCCGACGGTTGCCCCCAGCGTTAACGCGGGACAGCTTGGCGGATACACCGCCACCGAACTCGCTCCGAGAGCTGTCTGGGGAGCCACCAGCAATGCGCCCGATGGCGACCAAGTGGACCCCAACGTCTGGGTGCTGGCCGCTCCAGTGAATATCGATGCGCCAGTCGACGGCACCGTCATCGTCCACGGGCAGGTCAGCGGGCTCAACAACGGTTTGACACGTGAGGTGATCACCTGCAGTGTGCGAGTTGGCGGTGAGGGTATTGCGACGTCTATCGCGACGGCGGACCTCGGCGTAAAGGGCGATTTTGCAGCAACCTGTAATACGAGCGGAGCTGTGAACGTTCCCGCTGGCAATGACATCAAAGTGGAGTTGGTGGTCAGCGGATTTGGGTTTGAAGTCGTCCTTCTATCAGCCACCGTCCAAGGCGTCTGGTATCCCTTCGACGGCACCGGCAACGAACCATTTGTGCCCTAACCCAATTCCATATCCGGCTGGGAGCGATGTTTCCTGTGTGGCGCCCACCGGTCGGGCGGTGGAATCCCTGTTGAACTGATTTACCCAGTTCGGTCGGGTCCGTTCCGCCGTCCCGGTGTGCGACCACCCCTTTGCCCGTGTTTGAGAGAAAGGGGCGGCGATGGGAATCGTAGAAGTGGTCGGTGGTGTGGACACTCACGCTGACTTTCATGTGGCGGCTGCAGTTGATG
>JARRLJ010000525.1:0-2718 GCA_037387025.1 Gemmatimonadales bacterium | reverse complement strand
CTACGACTCATCGCTGGGCGGCCGGCTGGCATTTTATATCAACGGTGAAGTCGGCGAGCAGTGGCGATTGACCGCAAGCGCGGACACCCGCGAGGGTCCGGTTAAGAACCTGTTCAGCAATTTTCTCGACAAGTCTCCCGATTCGTTGCTCCGGCGAATCGATCCCGATTACCACTATCCAACCTTCGGGGACGACGGTGTCGTGGAAGAAATGGCGCCGACCCTGGGGAAATTCTACGTCAAGGCGACTCGCGGCGACAGTTACGGGATGTGGGGCAACTTCAACGTCGGCTACACGGACAACGAACTGGCTCATGTCGATCGCGGACTGTACGGAGCCAAGATGCGCTACGGCTCTCAAGCCACCACGCACTTCGGTGAGCGCCGATTCACCATCGACGGCTTTGCCGCCGAACCCGGAACGCTGTCGAGCTACGAAGAGTTCCGTGGAACGGGCGGGTCGATCTACTTCCTGCGTCACCAGGACGTGCTAAGGGGATCGGAGCGCGTGCGGATCGAGATTCGTGACAAGGACTCGGGGATCGTAACGGGGGTGGTCGAACTGCAGTACGGGGTGGACTACGACATCGATTACCTCCAAGGCCGGTTGCTGCTTTCCGAGCCGCTATCGTCTAGTGCCTCGGACACTCTGCTGGTGCGCAGCAGCGGCTTGAGCGGCGATGAAAGCTATCTGGTGGCGCGCTATGAGTACACGCCCGGTTTCGACAGCTTGGAGGCAGTGGCTGTTGGAGGACAGGGTCACTACTGGTTCAACGATCACTTCCGGCTTGGCCAGACGGCCAACTCCAACGAGGAAGGGGCTGCCGACAGTAGCCTCGGCGCGGCAGACATGACCTTCCGGATGACAGGTGATTCCTGGTTTAAGGTGCAGGGGGCGAGAAGCGAGGGGCGGCTTTCCAGTTCGTTGCGGTCACATGACGGGGGATTCGGCTTCGACGGCCCGACCGATTTGGCATTCGTAGACGAGGATGCAGGGGCATACCGTGCTGACATCAGCCTCGGGCTCGGCGACTTCATCGAAGGCCGCGAAGGCCGCGTTACCCTGTATTTGCAGAACCTCGCAGCCGGTTACTCGGCGCCCGGTCAAGCCACAATAAACGACACTGGGAACTACGGTGGCACGTTCAGGATGCCAGTGACCAACCGGCTGAGCGTGGCGGCCAAGGGTGATCAGAGGGTCGAAGATCAGGGGTTGCTGACCCGGGCGATCGAAGTCGACGTGGGTTATCGTCTGACCGAGCAGTGGAGCATAAGCACCGGCTTGCGCAGTGACTTGCGCACGGACCGTTCGCCGGTTGTGCCCTTGACCCAGGACCAGGGTCAGCGGACCGATGCAATCGCGCAGGTGTCCTTCGATCCGGGTGAGGCGTGGCGCGCCTATGGATTCGTGCAGGACACGCTCGCCTCGAACGGAGGCCGCCAGGACAATGGACGGTTCGGCGCGGGTGGATCTTATCTCGCGACCGAACGCTTCAGGATCGATGCGGAGGTCTCCGACGGAGACCTCGGGTTCGGCAGCAGAATAGGCACCAACTACCTGTTGTCCGAGCGGACCAGTCTTTACCTGAACTATGCCCTGGAAGACGAACGGTCGGACAACGGCAGGCGAATCCGCCGGGGCAATCTGGTCTCGGGCGCGAAGACGAGGCTCTCCGACAACTCCAGTGTCTACTTCGAGGAGCGTGTCCAGGACCGCGGGGCGATGACCGGTCTCACGCACGCTACAGGAATCAATCTCGTCGCGCGAGAACGCTGGAATCTCGGCGCGAATGCCGAACTGGGCACGTTGCGTGACTCACTGACTGATGCGGCAACCAATCGAAGGGCGGCGGGCCTGAGCATGGGCTACGGCGTTGAGGCGATGCAGGTCTCCAGCGTGGTCGAGTATCGCCGGGATCTCGCCGAACAACCCGACGCGACCCGTACCAGGAGAGCCGCGTGGCTGTTGCGTAACAACTTCAAACTCAACCTCACGCCGGACTGGAGCGTTGTCGGCAAACTGAGCTACCTCGCCAGTGACAGCTCCCTGGGTGACTTATATGACGGTGGTTACACGGAAGCTGTGGTGGGCTACGCCTACCGTCCGGTGCAACACGACCGGTTAACCGCCCTGACCAAGTACACATACTTCTACAACGTTCCGACCACGGATCAGGTGGGATTACAGAACACCTTGGCCGAGTTCATTCAAAAGAGCCACATCGCGGCGGTCGATCTCACCTACGACGTCACGGCAGACTGGTCGATAGGCGGCAAGTACGCATACCGCTTGGGTCAGATGAGCCTTGATCGTGTTCAACACGACTTCTTCGACAGTGCCGCGCAGCTCGTGCTGTTGCGCGCGGACTGGCGATTCCTGGCCGACTGGGAGAGCCTGGCGGAGGTGCGAGTGCTCGACCTCCCGGATGTGAGTCAACGCCGCCGCGGCGCGCTGACCTCGATATATCGTTACATTGGCACAAACCTGAAGGTCGGCGTCGGGTACAACTTCACCGATTTCTCTGACGACCTGACCGACCTGACGTATGACCACAAGGGTGTGTTCGTCAATCTCATTGCGATTAAATGAATTCCAGCGTGAGCGGCGGCAATTGCGGACAGAATTCAAAGTCCTCTCTCCTGGCCATCTTCGAGCTTAACCGGTCGATGCAACACCTGCATTGAAAGGGTACCCTGTAGTTTCAAACCTCAATGCGC
>JARRLJ010000524.1:0-5013 GCA_037387025.1 Gemmatimonadales bacterium | reverse complement strand
GATTCGAAACTATCTTGACAAGGCAGCCTCCGTCCAGATAGTGTCGAATCGCTACTAGTTTTTGGACCATGAGCAGGCGCCCGTAAGGCGCGGGAGGTGTGAAATGGCACAAACGAAGCAGGTTGCCTCGGCTACCCCGATCGAGAAGCGCGGGTATGCCCACCCGGAGGTGCTGGTCTCAACGCAGTGGGTGGCCGATCATCTCGACGACCCGAAGGTTCGCTTGCTGGAATCCAACGAAGACCTGCTGCTCTATGACGCCGGCCATATTCCAGGAGCGGTGAAGATTGACTGGGTCGGCGAGCAGGGAATATCAGCGGATACTACGGTTGTTTTTTACGGAGACAAGAGCAATTGGTGGGCGACATATGCGTTCTGGGTCTTTCGCCTGTTCGGTATGGAGCGTCTCAAAGTCATGGACGGCGGTCGCGCACGCTGGGAGCAGGAGGGCCGTGAGTTCGTGACCGGCAAACCCGACATTCCGGCTGGGAATATCGTCGTTGGGGAACGAGACGACGCTGCGATTCGGGCCTTCAGGGATGATGTCAGAGCCCACGCGGACGCCGGAAAGCCGTTGGTGGATGTCCGCAGTCCCGAGGAGTATCGCGGTCTGCGACTCCACATGCCAGATTATCCGAACGAAGGGGCATTGCGGGGTGGTCATATCCCCGGGGCGAGTAGCATACCGTGGGGTCGTGCGGTGAATCCCGACACGGAAACGTTCCGACCGGCAAATGAGCTGAGGACCATCTATCAGGAAGAGAACGGCCTCGAGCCAGCGCAGGACGTGGTAGCCTACTGCCGCATCGGTGAACGCTCGTCACATACGTGGTTTGTGCTCACGTATCTGCTTGGCTTCACCAACGTACGCAACTACGATGGTTCGTGGACCGAGTGGGGTAACTCGGTTCGGGCTCCTATCGAGAGACCATAGTGTACCAGGTGCCAGCCGCGGATCGTTCTGCGGGGGGGTACTACAGCCGTGACAAGCGGCGAAGGGAACATGGATAAGGACGAACTCATCACCAGGCTGGTTGAGCACTCCAAGGACCAGCGGCATCGGGGTCCCCTGGAACACTCCGACGTCAGCACGCCGGGGGGCAATCCAGGCTGTGGGGATGTAATCACGATGCACGTCAAGGCGGAGGCCGACGAGCCAAGAATTGCAGCAGCAACGTTTGAAGGGAGCGGGTGCACCATAAGTCAGGCAGCAGCGTCGATACTGCTGGAGCAAGTGAATCGCGACCGGCTGTCATTCCAAGAAACGCTCGACTTCCCTTACGAAGAGATGTTGCAGCTGCTGGGACCAGAGGTGGTCGGTTCTCGCTATACCTGTGCGACACTTGCGCTTGGCACGCTCAAGACCGCCGTGAAGACGATTGAGATGGACCGCCGACTGAGAGCCGCGGGCCACAGTGATGAGGACATCCGACGGCTGCGAGAGGCACTGGCCGCGCCAGAGGATTCAAGCAGACGATGACCTCGATTGAAGAAATCCGCGACTCTCTGCGCCAGGTCAAAGACCCGGAACTGGGCCTCAATATCATCGACCTCGGTCTTGTATACGACGTGCTGGTGGATGACGGAGATGTTCACGTCCTCATGACTCTCACATCACCGGGATGTCCGGCCGGCGACCAGATCTTGAGGGATGCGGATGCAGCGATAAGATCGCTCGACGCCGTGACGAACGTCGAGATCGAGTTGGTTTGGGAGCCTTTTTGGAACCCGGACCGTATCGATCCCAAGGTGCGGCTGTTGATGGGTTTCTGAGCCTCGCGTGATGGGAGCGCAGTGATCCTTACGGCACGAGCTCCCGCTGCGCACCGATCTCGTATTCCTGGGGCGGCTCTGCTCCCATCAAGTGCCGTACGAAGTAGTCCCACCGCCGCCGCATCATGTAATTGCGATCGCGGCCGTACCCATGCCCCGCGTTGGGAAAGATCAAAAGATCGAAGTCCTTGTTCGCCTCGATCAGCGCGTCCACTACGAGATAGGTGTTGTACGGCGGCACGTTGGAATCCATCCCACCGTGCGCTAGCAGTAGCCTGCCCTTGAGATTCTCCGCGTGGGTCTGGTTTGCCTCCTCAGCGTAGTTGTCTCCGTCACCGTCACGCATGAGAAGTCCTTGATACCGTTCGCCCCAGTCGTCTTCGTAGTTGCGGTTGTCGTGGTTGCCCGATTCGGAGATGCCGACCTTGAAAAAGTCGGGATAGCGGAACATCGCGTCCGCGGCTGCGAACCCGCCTCCTGAGTGTCCCCATATGCCCACGCGGTCGATGTCGATCCACGGGTAGCGCTCGGCGAGCTGCTGGATGCCCGCGATCTGGTCGGGCAGCGTGTTGTCACCCATGCGGCCGTAGTACGTGTCGTGAAACGCCTTTGAGCGTCCCGGTGTCCCCATGCCGTCGATCGCGACCACGACGAAACCCAACTCGGCGAGCGCTTGATGGTCGCTGCGTGTCGTGGAAAAGCTCCGCGAACCGACGCTGCCACTCTGCGGGCCGGGATAGATGTAGTCGACAATGGGGTACTTTGCCGTCGAGTCGAGGTGCGTCGGCGTGTACATGAGTCCGTAGATGTCAGTCGTGCCGTCTCGTCCCTTCATGGTCACGGGTGTGGGCGGGTGCCAACCGGCGGCCACGAGAGGCGAAATGTCCGCGCGCTCGAGTTCGACCACCACGCGGCCGTTCAAGTCGCGCAGCACGCTCACCGGTGGCTCCGTCGGGGTCGAGTAGGTGTCCACGAACGACTGCCAGTCCGGCGCCATGGATATAGAGTGATCCGCGTTCTCGGGCGTGAGGAGCCTCTGCGCGCTGCCGTCGAATCGGATGCTGTACAAGTGCCTGAAGTACGGATCGCGTTCCGGCTCCTTGCCTTGGCCCATGAAGAAGATCGTCCGAGTGTCTTCGTCGACTCGCACGATAGAGACCACGTTGCCGTCTCAGTTGTCACGCTCCGACCACCAGATCAGCTCGTTCGACTCTGGCATTACACGCCAATTCTCGGTCGCGCTGGCGTCACCGACCTGCGTCTTCGAGCTCTCTTCGAACAACGTGCGTACACTGCCGGTATTCGCATCCGCGACCCGCACCCATGCCTGTTTGTGATCGCGCGAGCTGGAGACGAACGCGAGTGCCGAGCCGTCGGGATACCACAGGAGATCGCAGAGACCGACACGACAGGCGACGTGATCACTTACCATGGAGCGGTGCGCGTCCGGCGGCATTTGCAGCCGCACCACGCGCGGTGCGTTCGGTCCTTCTACCTCGATCACGACACGATGGATGCGGAAGATGACGCTGTCTCCCGGCAGTGGATAACGCCACGCTTCCAGCTCCGGCTCACCTACCTTGGTTCGCACGAGATACATGTGGCTCACGCCGCGTCCGTCGTGCTGGAACGTGGCGATCTTGCGCGAGTCGGGTGACCACGATACGACCGGTGCGTCACGTTTCACCCAACCGGCGTTGTTCGTGGCGTAGCCGAAATCCTCGACACCGTCAGTTGTGAGCTGCACGTCCTCACCGATCGTGAGGTTACGTACCCAGAGGTTGTAGTCGCGGATGAAAGCGGCCTTGGTTCCGTCCGGTGACAAGACCGAGTTGGGTGGCGGATCGCTGCGGGTGCCTGTGGTGTCAGCTGCGGAACAGCTATAGGCGATCAAATCACAGGTCCAGCTGCGCCCCGAACCGCGGGCGCCGCCAGGTCCACCGCCTAGAGCCACGGTCAACTCGCGCGTGTCGGGTGACAGCGTGAACGTCTGGAACGGAAGATCTACACCGTCGATGCTTTGACCGGATGCCGCACTCCGGCGCGGATGGCTCGCGGAGTGGCGGGGATTCAGATCGTCCGGGACCGGAGATGCGTATCGAGAGCTGTTGATCCAACCGGCGCGGCTAACAGCAGTGCATATGTGAGATGAGTTCGCATGGCAAGACGTTTCCATTGCGAGGTGAGGCTGGCAACCGCGCAGCCGATTTGTGGCGCTTTGGTCAACCTAGACAACAGAATCTAGACAGATCCTGGAACGATTCGTTTCAAACGGGACCGATCAATTGAAGAAGGGGAACAGCTTCTTCAACTCTTCGAGCGATGGCTGTGAGCCATACTCCGAAACCTGGAACGCTTCCGCCTGCTTCACTTGGCTCCCCTGCTGCTGGCCGTACAGTTGGATCAACAGCTCTCGATACGCATCTCCGGTCCCGGACGATCTGAATCCCCGCCACTCCGCGAGCCATCCGCGCCGCTCCGCCGGATCACTCGGCACCTGGTCGAGAATCCCTTGGTTGTAGGGCAGCCACTCGTACATCTGTGACTCATGGCAGTGGTACATGTCGATCTTCTTCTCGATGACATCGTCGATTGCCACCGCGATGTCCGGATCGAATGGAGTAGGCTCCGTGAACCTGTCCGCCATGTAGATGAAGATGGGATTCTTCATGAGATGGGGAACGGAGGCGACGATGTTCGGCACGGTGACCATGTAGGCCGCATCGCGCACGAGCAGCCCAGTATTGCGGTGGTCCGGGTGATAGTCATTGGGACGGGGGCTGATGACGATGTCCGCCTGGAACTCACGAATCTGACGGATCACCTCTTCCCGATTCTCCAGAGTGGGCATGAGCTTGCCATCGTCGTTGTCCAGCACGACGTACTCGGCTCCGATGGCGCGGCCCGCACACTGGGTCTCCTGGTAGCGCCGCTGAGCGAGCGGCCCGCCGCCCATCTCGAAATGGCCCGCGTTCCCGTTGGTCAGGGACACGAGTCGGACCGTGTGGCCCTGCTCGACGAACTTGGCCATGGTCCCGCCCACCTTTTCCGGGTCATCCGGGTGGGCGCCGATGACGATGATGCGGAGCTGGCTCTCGCCGCCCTGGGCGAGAGCGGAATCCGGCGGCAGAATCCATGCGGCCGCCAGCAGGCAGAGAAGTAGTCTGGTCTTAGTCATAATGGAATAAGCTATCAGCCGCGCAACATGCCGTACAGATGGTGGCGCCACCGGCCGGGCAG
>JARRLJ010000523.1:0-2724 GCA_037387025.1 Gemmatimonadales bacterium | reverse complement strand
GAGCGGCGCGAGGTGGGATCACACGCGGTGGCCTGGATCGCGGTCGGAGCCGGCGTGATGCTGCTGGCTATGGTTGGTGCGTTCGGGGGCATGGCGACCTACCTCGCTCGCGGGATCGAGCAAGCGACCCGAATGTCGGTCTCTCGAGTCGCGGCGGGCGCAGACTCCTCGATCATGTGGGGCGCATTCTGGAGCGGTTTGGCACTCCTTGCCGTAGGGACCCTTGTGCTGGCGGCAGTGCGAAACCGTATCCAGGCGGCAGCCGTTTGCTTTGGCTTAGTGTTCTTCGTGAGTGCAGACCTTTGGCGCAACGCGAGGGAGTTCTGGGTCTTTCAGGACGCCGCAGCCTTTCACTCGCCCGACCAGCTCACCGACATCGTAACGGCCACTCCGAAGCCGTACCGTGTGTTCAATGCCAACGTGTACGAAGGGTCACGCCTGATGACCTTCGATATACCGCAGCTGCTGGGGTATCACGGGAACGAGATACATCGCTTTGACGTCCTGCTCGGTGGCAAGAACATCTGGCGGAATCAGGGCTATGGAGTTATTTGGGATCTCTTCGCCATCGAGTATGTGATTGTTCCCGCAGCCATGCAGGGGGCCGATTCGATTCCTGGATACGAGCTTCTGCTGAAGGAGCATCAGACTGCGGAAGGAATCTCTGCCAACCTACTACGCCGCTCGGAGCCTGCCAGATATGCGAGGCTCGTACCCGGCGCGCTCAAGCTGCCCGACGACCAGGCGGTGGCAACCATCATCGATCCCCGGTTTCCGCCAGACCGAGTCGTCCTCCTCAGTCCGGATGCTCCGGTCGAACCGGAGGAATACCGGGACGTTCCGGAGCCACTGCAGAACCAGGTACCGGTAACTGACTGGGAGCCGGGTCGAATGGTCCTGAACATTGAACCTCCGGCCCCCCAGGATTCCTATGTGCTTGTAGCTGAGAACTGGTACCCCAATTGGCAGGCGACAGTAGATGGCGAGTACGCACCCGTAGTGAGAGGCAATCAGACCCTCATAACGGTGCCGGTGCCGGCGGGCGCGAGCACTGTGAGCTTGGTTTTCGACAGCAAGCCCTTTCGCATCGGCAAGATCGTCACATTCTTGAGCTTGTTCGTGACGATTGGGACCGTAGTAGTTCCAATGTACCGTAGGAGGACGTCTGGCGGTGTCTGAACGGGCTCTCGTCATCATGCCCACCTACAACGAGGCCAGCAATCTCCCGCGGATCGCACCGGAGGTGCTGGAGCAGGACGAGCGCATTGAGATCCTAGTGGTGGACGACGGCTCGCCTGACGGTACGGGAGAGATAGCAGACGGATTGGCACGGGCTAATCCTCGCATCAATGTGCTCCACAGAGAGGGGAAGCAGGGACTCGGGACGGCCTATCTTGCGGGCTTCAGGTGGGCCCTGGAGCAGGACTACGAGTTCATCTTCGAGATGGACGCCGATCATTCCCACGATCCCAAACACCTGCCCGAGTTTCTCGAGGCCGCCAAGGAAGCCGATCTGGTTATCGGATCGCGCTACCTGAGTGGCCGGGTCACCGTGGTCAACTGGCCGATGTCACGGCTATTACTGAGCTATTTCGCGAACATCTATGCGCGAGTGGTGACCGGGAACAGGCTGTGTGATGCGACCGGGGGATTCAAGTGCTTCCGGAGACGAGTACTGACTGCCATTGACTTGAGCGATGTCAGCTCGAACGGGTATTCGTTTCAGATCGAGATGAGCTTTCGCGCCATGCGAAAAGGCTTTCGCATCAAAGAGATCCCAATCGTGTTCGTGGACCGTACTGACGGTGAAAGCAAGATGTCGGGTGCTATTGTGCGCGAGGCCATCTGGATGGTATGGCGCCTGAGGATTCGGGCGCTCTCGGGACGTTTATGAGGGGAGCGGTGATCTACAAGATGTCGGGATCTGGCAACGACTTCGTGTTCGTTGATGGCAGAATGTCTCCCCTGGACCATTGGGAATCCGACGACATCAGACGCATCTGCGACCGGCGAACAGGAGTCGGAGCGGATGGATTTGCCGTCCTAGAGCCCGGCAGCCGGGCTGGCCGGGTGCGCTTCCACTATTTCAATAGAGATGGAACCAAGGCAGCCATGTGCGGGAATGGGGCTCTCTGTGCGACCCAGTTGGCCCGTGCGCTCGAAATTGTCCCGGGGCCGCAAATGGTGTTAGAGAGCGACGCGGGAGAACTCGCTTCAACGGCCCTGAGCGGCACCAAGCCACGGGCCCAGATCAGCTTACCTGGCGATCTTTCTGACCCCACGGTGCCGGAAATAGGGCTTCAGAGCGGCGAATCATCCATTCACTTCGTGACCGTCGGTGTACCCCACCTCGTGATCGTGGTGGAGCATCTTGCCGCCGTTCCCGTGGCCGAGCGGGGCAGGGAGCTGCGTAACCACAAGGCGCTCGGGCACGGCGGCGCACATGTCAACTTCGTGGACCGTGACCCGCGCAAAGCTGGGGACTGGCGAGTGCGCACCTATGAGCGCGGTGTGGAGGCCGAAACGCTCGCCTGCGGGACCGGCGCGGTGGCGTGTGCGGCTGCTCTGATATGGGCTGGCGCGGTGAAAGACCTTCCTTGGGTGGCCCTCACCAGCTCCGGCGAGTCCCTCAGCGTTGGTGGAACAATTGAGGAGTCGAAGCGCCTCGTCTCACCGACTTTGGCTGGCGAGGCCCGTATAGTCTTTAAAGCCGTCTTGAGTTGA
>JARRLJ010000522.1:1861-4596 GCA_037387025.1 Gemmatimonadales bacterium | reverse complement strand
CACCCCACGAGTCGTTCCAATCGAAGATCCGCCCAGACCGAAGAGCCTGGCGGAATACAATCCGATCCTGGGCACTGCACCGGTCGTGGGAGTGCCGCGCGGTCCGGGCACGGTATGGATCAAACCACTCGAGGCCAGGCTTGGAATCGCAGAGGGCTCGCCCGACGTCGCGACCCATGTTGCCCGAGTTGACTCGGCCGTCAAAGCCAAGATTCTAGCATTCGTGGACACGATGCCAGCCGACAGCTTTGCCACTCCCCCTCTGGTGACGTCGTGGGTAACCGAAACCGAAGACGGCAAAACCTGGGGCGTAGACCCCAGCTGGATCTACCTCGGAGATTTCAAGCTCCCGTCTTTCATACTCGCACTGCTGCCGCTACCTCAGGGAAACTATGGCCTGGCGAAGCAAGAGGCCGAATTGATGCGCATCCGTGAGGAGATCATTCGGTCTGCGCGTCAAGCCCAGACCAACGCGGATTTCCGCCGCTACGTCAACGAGACTCGCAAGCGCATTGACGCCGAACGCGAGGCACGCAGGAAGGCTGCTGGCGCCAGGAAAGACACGATCCCACCGTAGCCGTCTAGCCGTTTACCAACCAGACGAACTTCAAGCAACCAGAAGGAACAAGATGCGGGTACACATGTTGGCGACTACCTCGTTCTTGATCTTTGCCGCTACAGCGGCCCCGGTGGTCTCTGTCCAGGGACAATCAGATACCACGCAGCAGCAGAATGCTCCATGTGCATCAACGCAGTTCCACCAATTCGATTTCTGGATCGGCGAGTGGGATGTTCTCAACCCACAAGGCCGGGTGGCGGGGGCCAGCGTCATCACGCGGGTCCTGAACGGCTGTGCAATCCACGAGGAATGGCATTCGGAGGGCAGCGCCTTCGCCGGGAACAGCTACAATACGTATGATCGAGCAAGGAATGTGTGGCACCAGACGTGGGTTGATAACTCGGGCCAGTTGCTGCAGTTGGATGGCGAGTTCAGGGATGGGAAGATGGTGTTGGAAGGAGAAAGGCCGGGTGCGAACGGCGGAACGGTGCTCAACCGCATCACGTGTGAAGCGTTGGCTCCAGACTCGGTGCTCCAGGTATGGGATGTGTCATCGGACGGGGGAACCACTTGGACGTCGCAGTTTGACGGATTGTACTTGAGGAAGGGAGCGGGGAGCAGGGAGCAGGGAGCGGACCGCATCACCCCACCTCCGGGCTGACGGGGGGACAGATGGTCCGCTCCTGGCTCCTGCTCCCTGCCTCTTACGCTATTTTTCCCTCCACATCACTTCTCGGGAGGAACCAATGAAGCGAACTCTGGTCTTGATGCTTTTCGGCTCTTGGATGCTGCTTTCATACAGTCCGGCTGTGGCGCAGTCGTTTCCTACGGACGATCCGGTCATCAGAGCGATCTGGGAAGAAGGCATGGAACACTCGCAGCTGCCGATGCTGGGGCAGGTGCTACTCGATTCGATCGGGCCGCGGCTCAGCGGTTCGCCAGCTCACAAGTCCGCGAATGATTGGGCAGTGAAGATGTTCGGAGAGTGGGGCATCGAGGCCCGGAACGAACAGTACGGGACATGGGGTAGCTGGCGTCGGGGAATTGCGCATGCCGACCTGATCGCGCCGCGCGTTCGTCCGTTGAGTTCCTACCTGTTGGCCTGGAGCCCGGCTACGGAAGGCAAGGTCGAGGGACCAGTAATTGCGCTTCCGGAGTTCGAAACGAAAGAGGCATTCGACGCGTGGCTGCCCACCGTGAGCGGCAAGTTCGTGCTCACTTCGTTTCCGCAACCAACATGTCGGCCGGACGAGAGCTGGGAAGAGTACGGCACCGAGGAATCATTCGAGGAGAAGGAGGCCGCTCGCGACACCGCGAGTGCTTCTTGGTCCCGCAATAGCCGTAGTCTCCGGAATGCCCTCGGGCAGAGCATGGACCTCACTCTAGAACAGGCGGGTGCCCTAGGTCTCTTTTCGTCCGGGTGGTCGGGTGGCTGGGGTGCCACACGGATATTCTCTGCATCCACTGATAGCATTCCGGTCTTCAGCCTCAGCTGTGAGGACTACGGACTGTTGCATCGTTTGGCGACAAACAATCAAGGACCGGTGGTGCAACTGGAGGCGGATGCGGAGTTCTTGGGCGAGCAGCCGATCTTCAATACGATAGCCGAGATTCCGGGTGCCGAACGTCCCAACGAGTACATCCTTCTCTCAGCGCACTACGACTCCTGGGATGGTGCATCCGGCGCCACCGACAACGCCACTGGTTCGATCACGATGATGGAGGCAGCGCGCATACTCAAGCAGGTGTATCCTAATCCCAGGCGCACTATCATTGTCGGTCTGTGGGGAGCAGAGGAGCAGGGTCTCATCGGGTCGCGCGCCTACGCTCAGAACCATCATGAGGTGGTGGATAATCTGCAGGCGGTGTTCAACCAAGACAACGGAACGGGACGCGTATCCAGGATTTCCATGCAAGGCCTAACAGGGGCTAGCTCGCACTTCGCCCAGTGGCTTACCGCAGTGCCGCGCGAGATCACGCAGTACATAGGTCTGGACTTTCCGGGGACACCCGGTGGTGGTGGAAGTGACTACGCGTCGTTCATCTGTTCCGGCGCACCGACGTTCAGCCTCTATTCACTGGATTTTGACTACTTCGAGTACACCTGGCACACCAATCTCGATACGTACGATAAGATCGTATTCGACGATGTGAAGAACAACGCGACGCTGACGGC
>JARRLJ010000522.1:0-1816 GCA_037387025.1 Gemmatimonadales bacterium | reverse complement strand
GGAGATGGGTGAAAACAGACGGTAAGGGGCAGCCGAACGCAGACAGGAAGAGACGGGCGGGGGTCGGACCCTGCCCGCCCGTTAACGCCTCTTAGCGCCTTTTGCCGCCTCTTCGATTCTTGCCAGGCTCTCCTGTCGTCCGACCACGTCCAGTAGCAAGTGGATTCCCTCCGACACCGTTGTACCCGTGATCGCGATTCTAATCGGCTGAAACACCTTGCCTGGTGCTACACCAAGGGTCTCCGCGAGTGACCGCAGCTCTGACTCGAGGCGCTTGGGTTGCCAGTCTGATTCGTCTATCTGCGCCAAACGCCCCAGCACAGCCTGCAAAGACGAGTAGTATGTCTTCGGGTCTTTGGCGATCAGTTTCTCGGCCCTATCGTCATCCTGCTTGATAAACCGGGCATCGAGACGGATGGCCGCGCGCTCGGCGATGTCCATCGTTGTACGAGCACGCTCTCGGTTTACGTCGATCGCCCTCGCTAGCCTTTCTCGCGCCACTGAGGCCGCGTCGAAGCCCAGGCGTCGCATCTCCGGCTCCACCAACGGCAGCAGGTCTTCGACAGCCGTCCTGCTCAAATACTGGCCGTTCATCCATTCCAGCTTCGTGAGATCGAAGATGGCGGCTTTGCGCTGCACGTCGTCGAGTGAGAACGCTCGGATGAGGTCGTCGATATCAAAGAACAGCTCGCGCTCGTCTTTGGGATTCCATCCCAGCAGTGCCAGGAAGTTGCGTAACGCTTCGGGCAGGATCCCGAGTTTGCGATAGTCGCCCACCGCAGTTGCGCCGTGTCGCTTTGAGAGTTTGCGGCCGTCCTGCCCGTGGATCATCGGTACGTGAGCGAACACCGGAGGTGTTTGCCCCAACGCCTGAAAGACCGCTATTTGCTTGGGCGTGTTGGATATGTGGTCGGCGTGAAATTGTATGTCGGCGTTCTGTCGGATCGCAGTATCACCCAGTCCTGAATGTCAGCACCCTGGAACTTGATTGGACCACCGACGGCGTCATCCCAGGTAATTTCCTCCTGTGGCATCCGGAACCTGACAGCGCCCTCGTCTTCGTATGCGTCCCCGTCAGCAACCAGTTTGTCGGCCAACTCTTGGTGCCTCTTTAGCCCCGCTCCCTGAAACACGATGTCTTCATCCCAGTCGAGTCCTAGCCATGTCAGGCCATCCCTTATTACGTCGGTGTGTTCGTCTGATGATCGTTCCCGATCGGTGTCTTCTATCCGCAGGAGAAACTGCCCACTCATCTTGCGAGCGTAGAGCCAGTTGAACAGAGCTGTACGGGCGCCACCCACATGCAGGTAGCCCGTAGGGGAAGGTGCAAATCGGACGCGGACGGGAGTCTCTGCTTTCACTTCAGTCTTCTAGCCCTTTTTCCTCCACTGCCACTTCTCATCCCTTGGGTCGAGCGAGGTGGGACAACGGAGAGGGAGGGATTCGAACCCTCGGTAGGGCTATTAACCCTACAACGGTTTAGCAAACCGCCGCCTTCAGCCACTCGGCCACCTCTCCCGAACGCTGCGGGCTGTATCACGGGCCCGCTTTGAGAGTGGGAAATCTGGGCACGGATGGTAAGGATGACAACCCGTGCAAGCGGATGCGGTCAACCTCTCTGCGGGTTCTGCTTGAGGTCGGTCCCTCCTTCTTCGGCAGCTTCGGCTCCAACTATCGCGTTGGCCGTCGCGTCCAGGTCCACGATCGAATTCAGTTCCTGCAGGCCATCGAGAATGCCATCGAGCACGAATACGGGCCGAGCTGACTGCGGTTCCGTAGCGGATTCGACCGGTACCGGTACCGGCGTCCTGGCGAG
>JARRLJ010000521.1:0-2740 GCA_037387025.1 Gemmatimonadales bacterium | reverse complement strand
GATTTCCTGATCAGTTGTGACGCATTCGATCCAACCGGTCGCTCCCTGGAGGGAGCCCATGACACATACACATGTGCATGCGCAGCCGCTCCGTTGCAGCTGGTTTTCGGTTATGGTCGACATTGTGTCGGATCATCACACATCCCGCTGTTGATCGATTTCCACTATATACGAAAAAACCCGCTGCCGCGGGTTATCGCTTTTTAGCTCGTTGTTTAACGTGGCGGCAATACGCGGCAAATCACCACGGACCTTCAATTGTGAGCGCCCAGAATAGCAGAAGTCATCCGAGTTGTCAACTGGGACGTGCGGTGTCTGACCGCTGGCCCACTTACATTACAGCTTGTCCTTGGACAGGGAGACTACCATGAGCATCGCTGAGTCCTTCGGCCGATCGAGCTTCGCCAAGTTCGTGAACACCCCGGCGGGCCGCCTCGTACGTGTGGTCGTGGGCATCGCCCTCATCGCACTGGGTTACACGAGCCGCGGCAGCACGATGGGCATTATCCTGATGGTGGTGGGCCTCGTTCCCTTGACGGCCGGTGCCTTTAACCTGTGCCTGATCAGCGCTCTGCTGGGCGGACCGATTAGCGGCGCGCGCGTTGGCGGCGGAATCCAAAGCCACGACAGTAAACCGACCCAGCAGCCCTAGGGATACGAAGGCGCTGCCCGACACGGGAATCGACCCGTCGTTCGGGCGGAATGCGAGCGCGATATGCCTCCTTCAGGGGGCTACGGTGAACGTGTGCGCCCAGGGTTGTCACGCCGTCACACCACGTTCAGCGTGCGTCCTAAGCGCGTTCAGTACCGCCGGCCACCCCTGACCGTGCTCGTCGCGTGCGCTCTGGGTCGCGAATGCCGTGTGCCTCATTACGAGCCGCGTTCCTGCTCCCTCCGAGTCGAGCCGAATGTCGACGATTGAGCCATTTGCTCCATCATCCCAGGAAGGGTTCCAGGTGTAACTCAGGTGGTGCGGTGGGTCGACGACACGGTACTCCCCATTAACCTCGAAGTTGTTGCCCTCCGCGTTCGTTCCGGCAAGTCTGTAGCGGCCGCCAACGCGCACATCGAGGGTCGCTTCCTGCGTTTGGTAATGATCCGGGATGTGCCACCATTGCAATATCTCGTCGGGATCCGTGAGAGCCCGGAACACCTGATCCGGGGGTGCTTCGATCTGAATTTCCTCGATCACCTGCAACGCGTGAGACGTGTTCATCGTCGTTGGCCCTCCACGTGTTTCTTGAGTTGTCTCAGGCTGAGACGCCAGAATCGCTGATATTGTCCGAGCCAGTCGTGAGCGGCCCCGAGCGGACGAGGTGTGATCGCATAGAGCTGATTCCGGCCTATCTGGCGTCGACTGACCAACCGCGCACGATGCAATACGCCCAGGTGTTTCGAAATGGTGGGCCGGCTGAGCGAGAAGCGGTCGGCGATAACACCCGTGGCCCGCTCGCCTCTCGTGAGCATTTTCAGGATGCCACGGCGCGTCGGGTCGCCCAGTGCATGGAACACGGCGTCGAGATCGGCTGCTGTTCGCATGATCCGTTACCTTTTAGTAACCGTTGCCATATAGTAACGCTTCTTGTCGAGTTGCGCAACGCACCGCCTCGGCTGCCTTGACTCCGAACTACAGACGCGTTACCATGTGGCAACGGTTGCCGTTTGGCAACGGTAGGCCGGTCCGGGAACTCCCCACGGGCTACTGGGGGCCTCGGGTCGGCAAGGACAACTGTAGGCCAGCGGCTGCCGGAGGAGCCGATGGAACACTCGGCTCTTTGTATTGTACGGGTCCTAGTTATATTGCGCGCTTCCCTTGAGGCAGGCTTATGAAGCTTTCGGACACATCCATACGCCGCCCGGTGCTCACGAGCATGGTGAGCGTAGCCCTCGTGCTATTCGGGGGCATCGCTTACCTCCGGCTCCCGGTGCGCGAGTTTCCGGACGTCGATCCGCCGATCGTGTCCGTCAGCACGACGTTGCGCGGCGCTAACCCACAGGTCATCGAGTCCGCCGTAACGGATATCCTGGAAGAGGAGCTGAGCACGATTCCGGGGCTCCGTACCCTTACCAGCACCAGCGCCGAGCAGTTCAGCAATATCACCCTGGAGTTCACGCTCGATCGTGACCTGGAGGCCGCCGCCCAGGACGTGCGCGACAAGGTCTCCCGGGTGCGCGGCCGGCTGCCGCAGGAGGTACTGGAACCGGTCGTGAGCAAGCAGGACGCCGACGCGCAGCCGTTCTTCTGGCTGGCCCTGTCAGGTGAGAACTACACCCTGCTCGAATTGTCGGACATTGGCGATCGGATCGTGAAGACGCGACTCCAATCGCTGGCGGGAGTCGGGCGGGCGCAGGTGTTCGGTGAGCGGCGCTTCTCGATGAGGATTTGGCTGGATGCTAATGCGTTGGCGTCGCGGGAACTCACGGTGCAAGACGTGGATAACGCGGTGCGCACCCGGAGCGTGGAGATCCCGGCGGGCCGGATCGAGTCTTCGCGCAGGGAATTCACTGTTCGGTCGCTCGGCGAACTAAAGACGCCCGAGGAGTTCCAGAATCTCGTAGTCGCAAACCAAGACGGGCAGCTGGTCAGGTTGCGCGACCTCGCCAGAGTGGAGTTGGGGCCCGAGATCGACCGTTCGACGTTGCGCTACATCGGAACGACCGCTGTAGCGATTGGTGTTGTCCGGCAGTCGAAGGCAAACCTGATCGTGGTGTCGGTCGACCTTCGCGCCGAGCTTCCGTC
>JARRLJ010000520.1:0-2744 GCA_037387025.1 Gemmatimonadales bacterium | reverse complement strand
GCTTGTTCAGGGCTCATGTAGTCCGGGGTACCGAGGGCTACACCGGGTTCGGTGAGTATTTCTTCCCTGGCTTCGCGAATTGCCCGCGCCACTCCGAAGTCTGCCACTACGGCGCGACCGTTGGAGAGCAATATGTTCTCGGGCTTGATGTCACGATGGATGACCCCTCTGGCATGGGCGTAGGCCAGGGCACTGCCAACATCTCGTGCCACTTGCAGGGCGACTTCCACCGACAGTCGGCGCTCTCGGTCGATGCGGGCCCTGAGGCTCTCTCCATGGACATACTCCATGACGTAGTAGATGAGGTCCTCAGTTTCCTCGTGTTCCAAGATCGATACGACGTGAGGATGTTCGAGTTGGGCGCTGATTCGGATCTCCCGTCGGAAGCGCTCCGGCCCAAGGCCGATAGTGAGGTCGGGGTCCATAACCTTGATGGCAACTCTTGCACCGTCGCTGGAACGTTCGGCCAGAAACACAACTGCCATGGCGCCTCGGCCGATCTCCTTGACGAGGTTGTACCGATTGCCGACGGCCTCTTGTAGAACAGGTCCCAAGTCTGTGAGCGACTGGCCAATGTCATCAGTCATGCTACGTAGACGCTCTTGATGTTCACAAACTCTTTGATTCCGAAGTGTGACAGTTCTCTACCGTATCCGCTTTCCTTGATCCCACCAAACGGAAGCCGTGGGTCGGACTTCACGAAGGCATTTACGAAACAGCAACCTGCGTCGAGCTGCTCTGCTGCTATTCGCTCACCGCGTTCGACGTCCGATGTAAACACAGCTGCCCCGAGACCGAAACTCGAGTCGTTGGCCACCGCTATTGCGGCATCGTCGTCCGGAACTGTCACAATAGCGGCCACCGGTCCGAACAGTTCTTCGTCGAAGGCGGGCATTCCTTTCTTGACGTCGGTAAGCACCGTCGGGGGATAGAATGCTCCGGCGCCGTCCGGGATTTCACCTCCCAGCAAACACCGTGCTCCAGCGTCAACGCTACGCATAACTTGGTCGTGCAGTTCCGTTCGTAGATCTATTCGTGCCAGCGGTCCGACTTCGGTGTCTTCACGCATTGGATCGCCGACCTTGGCAGCCTGCATGTACTGCACGAAGAGCTGCTCGAACTCTTCACGTTGTGTTGCCACGACAATGAATCGCTTGGCCGCTATGCAGCTTTGTCCGGAGTTGACGAGCCTGCTCTGAGCGCAAGTGCTTGCCGCCGCCCCTGTGTTTGCGTCCGCCAGAACGACATAAGGGTCGCTTCCTCCGAGTTCCAACACGGATTTCTTGAGCACCTCGCCGGCCTTACACGCAACGGCCTTCCCGGCGGGCGTACTCCCGGTGAGCGTCACGGCTCTCACCAGCGGATGCTCGATGATCGCATCCACTTGCTTGCTGCCAATCAGGAGCGTTCGGAACACGTTTTCGGGAAAGCCGGCGTGCGCGAAGACGTCCTGGATGGCGAGCGCGCAACCGGGGACGTTCGACGCGTGCTTCAGCAGACCTACATTTCCGGCCATAAGGGCTGGGGCGGCGAACCGAAACACCTGCCAAAACGGGAAGTTCCACGGCATCACGGCAAGTACGGCACCCAACGGCTGATAGGTCACGAAGCTCCTGCTGGCGTCAGTTTCTACGACTTCTGCTTCGAGAAAGCGTGCCGCATTGGAAGCGTAGTAATCGCAGACCCAAGCGCACTTCTCTGCCTCAGCTCTTCCCTGTGAGATCGGCTTCCCCATCTCGGCGGCCATGATCTTGGCATACTCTTCCGCTCGCTCCCGTAGGATCTGCCCCGCTGCGCTCATCAAAATGGCTCGTTCAGACAGGCTCGTGTCACGCCAGCTTCGAAAGGCCGCGTCGGCGTGTAGAACAGCCTCTGCGGCTTCACGCGCGGTCATTTCTTCGTATTCTTCCAGGATTTCGTCGGTTGCAGGATTGATCGCGGTCAGCGCCATGAGCGTATTCCTCGTGTTCATCGGTGGGCAGACATCGTGTGGAATTTACCAACTCATGCGTACCTGAGGAGGGTGCGCGCGAGGTGGCATCGAGAACCAAGAAAACTGGATCTGGTCCACGCGCTTGACTGTCAGTGCTGGCAGTCGGGGACTACACGGCAAACTCCGGTGGCCGTCTCGTGTGGAAGTCGGTGGCGTCCTGGTAGGCTTTGGCCACTCGCAGCATGCGGCCCTCGCCGTACAGGCTCCCGATGAACGAGATACTAACCGGCGTCCCATCTTCTCTGAAGCCGTTGGGGAGCGTGATACACGGGTGTCCGGTGAGATTCGTCATCAGCAAGACGTCGGGCCCGTAGGATGGCGTAACGAACACGTCAATACCGGTCATCGCCGCGTCGAGTGCTTCCATCACCATGGTGCGAACTCTGTTTGCCTGGATGTAGGCAACCGCTGGAATCGTGTGTGACTGCCGAAAAGAGTTGGGCCAGGCGCCTTGATCCTGGCGTACCAAGAGGTCGTCTCGATTGGACAGCGTCAGCTCGTCGAAAGCTGCGCCAGCCTCGGCACTCAGGATGATCCGTAGGGCACTGAGCGGGAACTGGTCCGGGAGTTCGATGGGGATCAGGTTGATGCCCAACGACCGTAGCTCCACCAACACCTGGTCGTCGAACGCTTTGTCCTGCTCGTCACTTCGCTCTCGCTCGAAGGCGCTTCTATAGTACCCGATCCTGATGCTGGATAAGGGCAATTCGGGGTTCCAGTGGTAGGGAACATCTCGAGCTGTGGGGTCCTT
>JARRLJ010000519.1:0-3249 GCA_037387025.1 Gemmatimonadales bacterium | reverse complement strand
CACCGTTTTCAACGGCAGTAGCATGAATCGTATTGCTGTATACGTGCAGGCCCAGCTTCGGTTGGTCGGCGTTCAGATGGAAATCCAGCTTGCCGAACGGGCCATCATGTGGGAGAAGCCGATCTTGCGCATGTGCCGCGTGTCGCCGTCGACCCTCGCTTCCGCGTCTACGTCCAGGCATACCCCGGTGCTCGGGCGATCCAATGGAAGGTGAGCCATCCTCTCTTCCGCGACCGGCGGGTTCGTAAGGCCCTCACCTTGGCTCTGGACCGACACGAGCTACTCAGGCTAATCAACGTCCCGCCGGACCTACCGATCACCGACGGCGTGTTCACCGAACGCCAGTTTCGGCGGCGCGAATGGCCGGAACCGCTCCCCTACGACCCGGGGGAAGCGAGTGCCCTGCTCGCGGCGGCGGGTTGGCTAGATCACGACAGTGACGGCATCAGAGAGAACAACGGACGGCGTTTCCACTTCACGGCCACCGTTTTCAACGGCAGTACACCGTTTTCAACGGCAGTAGCATGAATCGTATTGCTGTATACGTGCAGGCCCAGCTTCGGTTGGTCGGCGTTCAGATGGAAATCCAGCTTGCCGAACGGGCCATCATGTGGGAGAAGCTACGTACAGGTGATTTCGAAGCCTGGATGTACATCGATCAGGCACCGCCCGATGGCCAGCGGCGGAACCACGGGCGTGGCAATGCAGCTGGTTACGATAACGAGGAGGCATTCGAAGTCATCGACCGGCTTGGGGCCACGGCGGATCCGGCGGAAGTGGATGAACTGTACCGCAAGCTAACGGAGATCTACCGCGACGATCCGCCGTTCACTCGACTCATCCCATTCACAGTGGATTGGTTTGTACATAGTCGCATTCAGGGTCTGAGTACGCCGTTCCGAGCGGAGCCGGACACGTACATGGAAGAACTGTGGATCGAGGACGAGCGGTGAACCGTCTTGTTGGTCCCGCATCTGCGGTCACGGTCCTCTCGTGTTGTGTCCTCTGCGGCCTGGTCCTAACAGCGTGTACCGAAGAAATTGAGAAAGATGGGTCCGGCGTCACCGTGCAGTATCCAACCGACGAAGCCGCTGTAGGTCCCAACTTCGACCTGCCTGCGCAGTTCCTGGTCTTCTTGCCGCTGGTAGCGCGGAATGCGAAAGGCGAATTGGAGGGTCGGCTGGCGCGAAGCTGGGAGCCGTCTGACGATTTCCTCAGTTGGACCGTGCACTTGAACACCTCGGTTCGCTGGCACGATGGTGTTCCGGTCACCGCTAGCGACATCGCGTTCACCGTCGAGTTACTGAGTCGGCCGGACGTGGGTTACCTGGCTGAGGGCGACGTCACCATCACCGTGCTGGATGACTCCACGTTCGTCTACGAGTCGACTCTTGATTCTCCGCTGGATGACTACCGCACATACTATCCCAAACACCTGCTCGACACGCTGGATCCGACGGAGTTCTACGAGTGGAAGTTCTGGACTCAGCCTGTGGGGAATGGACCCTATCGCTACGTGCGGCATGTCCCCAAGACCATGATGGAGCTGCATGCGAACGCCGACTACTTCAGAGGGCAACCGGCGATCCGGCGCGTGGTGTTGAAGTTCGCCGAGCCGCAACTCACCGAGCTGTTGGCAGGGAGCGTCGATGCTCTAACATCGGTAAGTACATTGGAGTTGCTGAAGCTGTCCGACGACGAACGGTTCCAGGCTTACTACCAATATGGCGTCGACGTGGAGGCGATATACTGGAGCCACAGGAGTGAGCTCTTCCGCGATGCCCGCACACGGCGGGCCTTGACGTTGGCGATCGATCGGCTGGAGCTACTGGATTTGTTGAATCTCCCGGACGGCCTACCCCTGTTCGATGTCGTGTTCAGCCAGCGCCAATGGAATGAGTTGCCCGAGCCTTTGCCTCACGATCCGCACCAGGCAGTACAGCTCTTGGAAGAGACCGGCTGGCGAGATGTGGACGGCAACGGTGTGCGTGAACGCAACGGCAAAGAATTCGCGTTCACACTCCTGGTGAGCGGTACCGGCGGTGACCGCATCGGTGTCTACGTGCAGGACCAACTGCGTAGGGTCGGCGTTCGGGCAGAGATTCGCACCGTGGCCGACTGGGCCACGCTGTTTGGAATGGTGCGCACCGGGGAGGTCGAGGCAGCAGTCTTCGGTCACTTGATGGATGTGGGATCAGTCCGAGGGCACCTGGCGCTGTTCGGGACCGACTCGTACCTGGGCTACCAGAGCTCAGAGGTCTCCGAGCTGCTCGTGGCGATTGCTGAGAACGGAGATCCGAAGAAGAAAGACGCTCTGTTCAAGGAGCTGTGGCCTCTATTCGAGATGGATGTGCCAGCCACCTTCCTCTACCCGCGTGTATCGACCAATGTGGTGCGCAGCTGGCTTCGCGGCCTAGCCAGCCCGTTTCACGGTGACCCTGTGTGGTACATGGAAGATCTGTGGATCGACGATGAGAGCTAGTCTGCAAACCGTATGATCGGTTACATCCTCAAGCGGCTTTTGCTAGCCATACCGCTGCTACTAGGGATCGCTACGATCACCTTCTTCATCCTGCACCTGGCGCCCGGTGACCCGATGGACATGTATCTCGAGCCGCGCTTCCGCCGACAGATGAACCCGGAAGTGATCGAGCTCATCAGGGCGAAATACGGGCTGGACCAGCCGGTATACATCCAGTACGTGAAGTGGATTGGCAACCTGGCAACCGGTGATCTGGGTGAATCGTTCCGTCACCGCCGCCCAGTAGCAGACCTCATGGTCGAGCGAATCCCGTATACCTTGCAGCTCTCCATTCTGGCGTTGTTGTTCGATGCGCTGATCGGAATCGCGTTGGGGATCTTTTCGGCTGTGAAGCAATACACCCGCTGGGACAAGAGCGTCACTGTGGGATCGTTGATCGTCTATTCCATGCCCGGGTTTTGGTTGGCCTTGATGCTCGTGCTCGTGTTTTCCGTAAACCTGGGCTGGTTCCCCACCTCTCAGACGCGGTCACTCGACTACGAGCTGCTGTCCTGGTCGGGTAAGGTGCTCGACAGGCTGTGGCATCTGGTGCTTCCTGTCTTCGTGCTCGGCGTAGCGTCCGCAGCGGGAACCGCGCGCTACATGCGCAACCGCTTGCTCGAAGTGTTGAGCGAAGAGTACGTGCTTGCCGTGCGCGCCAGAGGTTTGCGAGAGCGGGCCGTCATACTCAAGCACGCGTTGCGCAACGCACTCATACCCATCCTCAC
>JARRLJ010000518.1:0-2755 GCA_037387025.1 Gemmatimonadales bacterium | reverse complement strand
ATCAAGACCGTTTCGAGGGTCTTCAACCAGGCGCCCAACGTGCGACCCGCGACCCGCGACAACGTGCTCGCCGCTGCCGAAACCCTGAACTACCGTCCCAACCTGTCCGCCAGGCAACTTGCCAGCAATCGAACTTTCCTGGTGGGGCTGCTTTACGACGACCCTGACCCGGAAAACGCGAACGACTACGTGACGGTGGTCCAATCCGGCTCGCTCCAGGCGTGTCGGGAGTTTGGCTATCACCTTCTGATCAACCCGTGTAAGGCCTATTCCGAGGGCCTGATCGGAGAGATCATCCGCTTGCACCACCAGGTCGACGGTTTCATTGTCTTGCAGCCCCTCTCGGACCTGCCCGCCATGAATCGGCTCCTCCGCGACAACGATATTGCCTGTGTCAGGGTCTCTCAGCGGCCCTTCGAAGGGTTCCCCTGGATCTCCGTGGCTGACGTGGATGCCGCAGACGACATGACGGAGCACCTGTTGCAGCTCGGTCACCGACGGATCGGATTCATCGTGGGGCAACCGGATCATGGCCAAAGTCACGATCGACTCGCCGGCTATCGGCGCGCCCTTGAAAGAAACGGAATCCCCTTCGAGGACGAATTGGTCGAACAGGGACTTTTCGAGTATGAATCAGGATATGAGTGCGGTCGCAAACTGCTGTCGTCGATCCGCCCCCCCACGGCGATCTTCGCGAGCAACGATGCCATGGCCATGGGAGTGCTCTCCGTTGCCCATGAGATGGGACTCGATGTTCCGCGCGAGCTTTCGGTCGCGGGCTACGACGATTCGCCACTGGCCCGGCACGCCTGGCCGGCTCTCACGACGGTGCGCCAGCCGGTGGCGGAAGTTGCGCGGCTCGCGACCATTGAATTGGTCAATCGATTGCAGGGTCGGTCCGACGAGAACCCCCATCACTGCCTGCGTGCGGAACTGGTGCGCCGCGCGTCGACGGCCAGCCCGTGTCTTCAAGCTTCAAATGCGTAGAGCCATGTTCTCCGGAGGAGGGATTCGAAAATGACCCGTATTCTTGTGGCGGCCGGAGTCGCCTTGACCCTGGGCGCATGGATCGCCAGTCCCGCTGTTGCGGACACCTATCTCGTCTACTCCCAGAAAGGGATCGGGCAGTCACCCTGCGATGGAGGCGCGTGCTACTTCCAGTATTGCCTGGAGGGCGAGGCGTTCTGTGAAGCCCAAGAACCGGGCTGCACCTGGGGTTGTGGCATCCCCGGCGAGTGCAACGTTCCCGAGGGCCGCGCCTACCAGCGGCACACTGCCAACTGGAACATCGACCCCGGATACATCGGATGGGGCACGATACCCAAGGCCTGTGCTTCTTGCCCGCTGGAATACCAGGACATGAGGCAGTTCGCGGGTGAGTTCAAGTTCTTCGTGAGGGTGGAACCGGCCGTCGGGAACCATCGCGTGAAAGTGGAGTTCGAATGCAACCCCGATTCGGCGACCTACCCCGCCGGCGTGGGCTATGTCGCGTACGCAGTGCGGCCGCCCAGCGGTTGGCCTGACCACGGCTGGCAGGAGAACGAAGACTGGCAGGAGATCTCGATTCCCTTCGACACCAGCGCATTCATGGTCGCCCTCGATCTGGCTCAACCCACCGCGGCAAACGAATTCGGCTTCGAGATCATCAGCCCGACACCGCCCATCGACGATGCCTGTCTCTCCAACGTGCAAGCCTGGTCCAAGATCACGCTCGAGAACGTGGATATCGACACGATCTCCGCCACCATGTCGATCGACTACATCCGTTGGGAGTCCCCGAACAGTCATGCGGGCGCGTCGGATGTGACGACCGATGGACGGCAGTTGAAGGTGGACGGCAAGCCATTCGTGGTCAACGGCATGGCCTACAATCCCGTCAACATCGGCGAGAACTTCCAGTTCACCTGGGAAGACCGTGCCGATCGGTACGACGTCGACTATCCGCTGATCTCCGACCTGGGTGCGAACGCCGTGCGGGTCTATGCGCCGCTGGTGACCACGCGGATGCTCGACAAGGCCTGGGCGGAAGGTCTGTTCGTCATCCCGACGTTCGAGGTCGACCCGCTCAATCTCGAATGTGCGGAAGGTATGGCCTTCATGCAGGACCGATTCGTCGACATGGTGACCCAGTGGAAGGATCACCCGGCGATCCTGTTCTGGTTGGTCGGCAACGAGGTCAACGCGAACCTGACGGCAGGCGCGGATCTCTGCACGGATTGGTATCCGCAGCTCGATGCGATGGCGCTGGCGGCCGAGAACGCCGGCTCAGCCCACCCTGTCGGCACCGCCGTCGCCGGGATGACCGACGTTTGCCGGGATAGCTGCAGCGACGACCTGGACCTTCCGAACGTGGACCTCTGGGCAACGCAGTTTTATCCGGGCTGCGGGTTCGGGACGTCGTTCAACGCGTACTCCGCGGACCCGAATTGCGAACGACCTCTGATCGTCACAGAGGTCGGAGTGGACGCCTACAGCCGGCCTTCCGCGGCGCCGGGGGTCGAGGATCAAGCCAGTCAGGCCTCCTGCCTGGATACGTTGGTCGAGGACGCGAACGCGGATCTCACCGTTCGCCCTGGCGGCCTCGGCGTCCTCAGCGGTCTGACGTTCTTCGAGTTCACGGACGAGTGGTGGAAGTCGACCTGCGGCACCTCGTGGACGGCTCACGACACCTGTACCGATTGGGATAACGTCGCCTTCCCGGACGGCAAGGTCCACGAGGAGTGGTTCGGGCTCGTGGCCCTGGACCCCGGTGACC
>JARRLJ010000517.1:0-2756 GCA_037387025.1 Gemmatimonadales bacterium | reverse complement strand
AGGCAGGAGCTGACCGAGCCCGTGCGCGTGGAGTTGGTCGCGCAGTTGGACACAGTGCTCACATCACGGTCGTTCACGGCCACCATCGGTGCTGTTGAGTTCGATGTGCGTGCCATCGATTCGTCGCTTACACCAGCGCGCGTCGCCGGAGATGTGCAGGCCACGGGAACGTTCTCCGCTCTCAGCGCCCAGGCAAACGTGGAGCTGGCACACGAGGCGATCGGCCGAGCTACCTCTCGAATACTATTCCGGCGACGCGCCGAAACCTGGTACGCGGACAGCTTGGATCTGGGATTTCGAGACAACCTAGGCAGAGTAACCGGTGGAGGAACCGTCGTGCTGGTCGACGGGAATCCGACGGTCGATGCCACCCTGACTTGGTTGCGGCTCGGTGTCCCACTCGTTGGTCGACATCTGTTCACCACACGCGGTCGGGTGCGAGCGGTCGGGAGTGCGGACACCTATGAGATCGATGCAAACGCGAATGTAAGAGGTGACGCCACTCCCGCCGGCAGCCTCCGCGTGCTAGCCGTGGGGAAACGGGACAGCATAGTCATCAAGGGGTCGGGTGAGACCCTGAGTGGGGAAGTGACGCTGGAGGGTGTCGTGGCCCTGGCCCCGGCACTTGCATGGAATATCGGACTGCATGCGAAGGACCTGAATCTGTCAGGGGTGTTGCCCGATTCAGCCGATTCGGTGCGCAACGTCGAAATTACGGCTCGTGCTCACGGTGCTCGCTCGGACTCGGGCTTGTTCGGCACGGTTCGCGTCACTCGCCTTGCAGGTGAGCTGCGGGAGATCCCGTTCTCCGTTGCAGGCGTGGCGCGTCTACTGCCTGACCGAGTCAGCTTTGATAGTGTGAACGCCGAGTTGCTCGGAGGGGAACTAGCTGCCGGTGGCATGCTCCGCTTCGACCCCACTGTGGAGTGGTACTTGGCAGCAACCGCGGATGACATCGACCCCGCGGCATTGATGCCCAACTCGGCGGAGTGGACCGGCAAGCTGTCTGGTGTTGCTCAGTTCTCAGGTAGTCGCGCATCGGAGACGGTCTCAGCGGAAGTCACAATCGACACCATCTCAGGTGTCTTGCGTGGCGAGCGCATCGGAGTGAAAGCCGGGCTACGTGTGGATGGCGATGCGTACGCCATCGATTCGCTGTCGCTACGCTGGGGCAGTCTCCATCTAGCTGCGGCTGGCGAACTCAGCGACGAAATGCACGGGCGTCTCGAACTCGAGGCACCAAACCTCTCCCTCGCTGTACCGGGTGCGTCCGGATCATTGCAGGCAGAGATTGACATTGACGGTACCCGAACAGAACCGATCATCTCGGCGCGTGTGGGAGGCGCCGATTTCCAATACCGAGAGTACAGCGCAGAACAGCTCTTTGGCGGGGGCGTACTGAACTTCACGACAGGCGGCCGCTTCGATTTCTCGATCGACGGGACAGGACTTGCCCTGAGCGGCCGTGCGATCGACACACTCGGCGTGAGCATTTCGGGCGTCCGCGGCGACCATGAGATCGCCGTGAGCTTGCGTAGTGGAGAAAGCTCGTTCGTTCTAGGGGCTGTCGGTGGGATCGCCGACCTGGATTGGGCCGGAGATCTCGTAACGCTCAACTTGTTGGACTCCGCAACTGGAGACTGGATGCTCGAGCGTCCTACGGCACTGCAAGCATCGCAGGACCATGTCGCTAGCGCAGATTCGATATGTGTCCAATCAGATGATGCAAGGGCATGTGTCGTAGGGACCTGGCAGCGTGGAGGACAGTGGTCGTTAGCGACGACCGCTGAGTCTATACCCTTCGCACGGTTCGAACCGTTGCTACCACCGAGGATAAATGTCTCCGGTGACCTCGATGCGCAGGCTGACTTTCACACCGACGAGCTAGGAGCGCTGCGGGGAACCGCGCAGATTACGTCTACGTCCGGCGATATTGACCTAAGACTCCAGTCCGGAGAGCAGGCGCTCGCATACGAACGTGGATCGGTCGAAGTCACCGCCGATAGTAGTGGAGTCAATACCACGCTGACTGTCTCACTCAAGCAGAGCGGGACCGGTGACTCCACATACGCCGATGTTACAGGCCGACTCACACTACCAGGTTATCGACCGCTGCTCGATTCCGTCGCCCAACAGCCAATCGAAGGGCAGCTCCAGATGTCGCTCTCAGACCTGTCCTGGGCGGAGGCGGTCTTCCCGCAGCTCGTCGCCACCTCTGGCAGTTTGAACCTGGATTTCACGCTGGCTGGGACAACGGAATCGCCACGAGTGTTTGGCACAGCGCGTTTGAGTGCCAGTGCCGACGTGCCGCGGTTGGGCCTGCAATTGCGAAACGCGGAACTGAGAGCCGTAGGAGAAGGAGCCGAAGGAATCAGGATCGACGGGTCGGTCGAGTCGGGATCCGGAGTGATGGCAGTGGCCGGTCGTCTGTATACTGGATCTGCGAGCGATTCAGTCTTTGCGTTGCACATCTCTGGAACGCGGGCTCAGGCTGCGAACACACCCGAGGCTCAAGTCTGGATATCGCCCGTTCTCGACATCGTCAAATCGGGACAGCAGGTCTCGGTATCCGGCGAGGTTCAGGTGCCACGGGCACAGATAGAACTACGCGAGATTCCCGCCGTTGCAGTCCCCGTATCCAGGGACGTGGTAATTGTGGGCGACACCTCGCAGAGTCAAATGCCCACAATCGACATCCGGAGCCGCGTACGGATGGTGTTGGGTGACTCCGTGTCTTTTCGTGGCTTCGGGCTCAC
>JARRLJ010000516.1:0-3344 GCA_037387025.1 Gemmatimonadales bacterium | reverse complement strand
GTCTCACCCACCCGCAAACCGGTCACCGTCACATCCCGCCAGGATGGGGGAATCTGAGGTGATAACCGAGCGCGCTTGCTGGGTGCGTCGGGGTCCCATCCTACCATGCCCGATAGCAGGGGAGTGACCAGCATGGACGTGGCGAAGAACTGCTGCGGTACCGCTGTATCCAGCGGGCGATAGTAACTACCCGATAGCAGTTCCGGGTGACGCCCCCTGGCCCAGTCGAAAGTCAGCTGCTTGACTGCGTCGATGAGGGGGAAGGCGGACCACGGCCGCCGGTAGTTGTATTGTCCCCACGTCACAAAGCCGGTTACGAACGGCCACACCGCGCCGTTGTTGTAGTGCATTGGATCGTACAACGCACTTCCGGTTGACAATATTCGAGCTCCCCAATCCGCGGATATCGAATCGGCCGCCAGCTTCACGAGCGTGCGTTCGGCGCGGTCTGCCTGCAACTGACCGAAAGCCGCCGCCGTTGCCGGCCACACTGTGAGGTTGTCATTCGTGCCGCCCGATTCGAGAATGCCGAATGCGTGGTGGCCTTCGCTTTCGCGCCAGTAGCTGGAGTTTAGCGACTGGACAACTGCTCGTCTCCGGCTGCGAGCGCCATTTCTTGCATCGCTTCGAGAGCCTCTATCCATACGGCGGCCAGATAGATGTCCTGATGCATGCCCACACCCAACTCGCCGATCTCGATCGCTCCAAGGTTGTTGGGTCCGTTCTCGATAATCCCGTCATCATCTGAGTCACGCGTGAGGCACCACGAGTAAGCCTGCAGCACCGCAGGCCAGAGACTATCCAGCGATCGATCGTCACCACTAGCACGCCAGTAACGCCAAACCGCAACGATCCAATACGGTGTCGTGTCGGCGTGATAGTAGGTGTAGGGGAAAGTGCCGTCGAACCACGGGAGCCGGCCCGCAGCCTGTGAGATCTCGTGCGGAATTTTGCCATCGTCCCGTTGATACCGTGCGAGAAACTCCAGCCCTCGCGCGACCTCCTGCCACTGGCCAGTTGCATCCATCGCAAACGAGTTGATAGCGGCATCGCCGCCGAAGAACCAACCGAACCCGGGGCGCGTACCCGAGCCCGAGGGTCCCCAACCGGCCACCAACCCACAGCCGAGGTCGGGATTGCAGACGAAGGCATCGTCGAGGTTGACCTTGGACCAGGCAAACGCCAGATCCAGAATGTCGTCCGGCGTGTCGATCGACACTGAGTTCTTCATCAACTCGTTGACGTGCTCGAGTCTCTGTCGATACAGCGCTTCCGCCTCGCGCACTAGCTTGCCCCACAGCTTCGTGACCGAATCGCGGCTGGCAATTCCGGCAGCGGCGACTATGGGAATGAACTCACCTCGCGCTCGAGTGGAATCCACTGGAATCACGAACGTATTGGGAGCGTCAGGGATAGCGTGGGCCGGGTGGGTGGAAGCCTGACCGGCCCAGGGTGATCCAATCAGTGCGTTTCTCTCGCGCAGGCTCTCGGACAGCACGAACGCCTTGGCACTGTCGTTCCAGAATGCATACTGCCCGCCGAACGACCCGGGCCAAGCGTACTGGAACACGGTCCTAAAGCTTACAATGATGTCGAGGGGACGGAACGTATCGACGTCCAGGAGAACGATGAGGCCCGGCTCTGTCAAAGGAGCGAGTATGTGTTGTCGGACCGTGAACGTTGCGTGGCTGTAAGTAATGGTTGTTATTTCCGGCCGAATCTCGACCGTGCGTGCCACGTCCCTGCCTCGAATCGGTTCCACGTAATCTGGGATTGAGAAGTCGAGCTGAAAGTCGCTTGCCAACTTGAGCGGATGCACCCATAACTCGGCCTCCCCCGTTTCGACCCCCAGCCACGCTGCAGCGCGCCCGACAACGCCTATGTATTGCCGCGGCCGAACATCACCTCTCAACTCGATCGGCGAGGGCGCGATGGCGAACTTGGGAACGACCGGCTGTCCCTGTGCCAGTAGGCCAAGTGCACCGGTGGATAGCAGGATGCCGATCAGCAATGCCTGTATGGCGGTTCGACGCATGCCGTGATCCCGTGCAGAGATGAGGATACCGAGTTGCCGGTCAATTACCGCTTTCAAACACCTGGATCATCTTGTCCCCTCGCGGTAACACGTCTCCGATCTTCGCTGCCGCCGGCGTTCGCTGCGTCCGCAGTGCTGCCAACAAGTCATCGACCCTCGCCCCGTCGACCGAGATGAGCAACCCGCCGGACGTCTGTGCATCCGCCAACAGCAGTCTGTCGGCTTCGGTCACTCTGTTATCCCAAGTCACATCCGTGTCCACAGACTCCAGGTTGCGCGTCGTGCCGCCAGGTACCGCATCGTCTGCGATCGCCTCGCGCACGTGAGGGAAGACGGGTATTGCACTGACCGACAGGCGCGCACTCTGCCCGCTCGCGTCGAGTAGCGCGCGCAGATGTCCGAGCAAGCCGAATCCGGTCACATCGGTTGCGGCATGGACTGCGTCGTCGATGTCCCGCATCGCCCGGGCGGCGCCGGCGTTGAGCGTGGACATCGAAGAGAGTGCTTCGGCGATGTCGTCCTCGGTCACCGATCCCCGTTTGAGCGCGGTGCTGAGCACCCCGGTCCCGATCGGTTTTGTGAGTACCAGAGCGTCGCCAGGTTGGGCCCCCGAATTGCTGATCACTCGAGCTGGATGGACATCGCCGATTGTCACCATCCCGTACTTGGGCTCGTTGTCGTCGATAGAGTGGCCACCGAGTATGAAAGCCCCAGCTTCACGCGCGGTGTCCGCTCCGCCCTTCAATGTTTCACCCAGGAGTGCGAGCACTTCCGGGTCGCGCGGCCACGCCACCAAATTGAGGGCCAACAATGGGGTAGCCCCCATTGCGTACAAGTCACTGAACGCGTTGGTGGCGGCAATCACGCCGAAACGATAAGGATCGTCTACGATAGGAGCAAAGAAATCCACGCTCGCGACGATGGCCCGCTCTTCCGTCAATTGGAAGACGGCGGCATCGTCGCGTGTCGCTGCGTCGATCAAGACGCGAGGATCTTCAACGTGCGGTACGTGGCGCAGCACCTGCGCCAGCTCACTCGAGCTGAGCTTGCAGGCTCAACCCGCGCCGTGACTCAAGTGGCTCAGACGTATCCGCGGACGTTGGTCGATGTCTGGGTTCTCAGACATGGTCTCCAAAGTAACATGGTCTCTCGGTTCTATGCTGCTGCGTTCCTTCCCGCGCTCCCTGTTCGTTCTCTCCGTTGCCCCAAATGGGAAGGGCGGGGGTCCGCTCCCCGCTCCCTGCTCCCCGCTCCCTCCTATCCTCTCCCTCCGGCCAGCTTAACGGCGTCGGGTGATCGCATGAGGCGC
>JARRLJ010000515.1:0-2770 GCA_037387025.1 Gemmatimonadales bacterium | reverse complement strand
GAAATCGAAAATGCGCGCAGTGAGCGCGAAGGTTTCCTCTTGGCTGAGGATCTTGAACAACGCGGAATCGGGTCCGATGTTGATATTCGCTATTGGCTGAGAGTGTTGACGAAATCCTGTTGATAGCCAGGAGTTTTGGAGCCATTCTGATCATCGTACTACTGCTCATGTTGGTGGGCGTTCTGCCTACGTGGCAGCATAGCAGAAGTTGGGGATATTATCCGAGCGGCGGTTTAGGAATCGTCCTACTCATGGTTCTCCTCGTGTTGCTGCTCGGACGGATCTAGGGAGACGAGGGTCGGAGCACTTTGGGGGCAACAATGGTGGTATGCGGGCTGTAGGACCAGTTTTGTTCGCCATCTAACCACATGACCGCGCCGCAATAAATTCAGCCATACGACAGGTCGACGATCTATTGTCTGATTAGCTTGCGAGCGATAATTCTTTCGAGCAAGAGGGTTCGTCATGGATACTCCAGAGCTGAGCCAAGCGGCGGCGTTGATTGCTGCGGCCTTTGTCACGCGCAACAGTATAGAGACATCTGAGGATGCGGCACGTATGTACTTTCGCTGCCTGGATGCCCTAGTCGCTGCAACCCAAGAACACGAAGTGGACCTCCGCGAGGTTGCGAGAAAAGATCGACAACCGAAGCCGTGGGCAACGTCAAAGAAAACTACTGATTAATGCGGTGGATGACGATCGCGACCATCGAAAGCTAGTTATCAGACCACAAGAGCTGAGACGGGTGAGCCGTCCACCGCAGTCCACCATAGGTTTTGACGCCAATCATGTTCACTATGCGCGGGCCATGCATAAATCTTAATGTTCACGGTTCGGCTATCGTGAGACCTGTGGGCGGATGGTGCTCAACGGTTGGAATTGTTTCTGGTTCTCTTGAGGCCGGCACTATCTGCGCTGAGAGCGACGTTGGCGTCGTTTATTTCATGCCGTCTTTGATGATTTGGGGGTGACGGGGTTCTATGCTGCACCGATTTCGCGTTGTCAACTCAACCACGCACATATTCGCCATATGGCAAATCGCAGGATCGAACAATGGACCGTGTCGGGCCCGGGCTTGAATCTGCTTTTCCCTCCATTGTGTCCGTTCTATCTTCGACCTCGGATAGCTAGCGTTCTCAGTCGGAGGCTTCGCTTAGTCATCGAAAGCGGACCCTATCGGAAGATTAGAGACGACCGCGCGGTCCAGGCGATCCGAACCGAGGTGAGGGAATCGAATTGCATCGGCGTGTCCCCGCCGCACGATCATCCGCACGTTTATATCAACATGGGTGACCGGAACAGCATTCTCTGCCCTTACTGCGTGACGCGGTACCGCTATGATCCTCGATTTTCGCCGTTCGAGGCTGATCCACGGGATAGCCTATTCGTAGATCCCGAAGCAGTGTGAGCAGTCAATATCCGGGCCGGGTGCGCGGGGACGTTCTTGGCCGCCACTCCCGTTGGATGGGGCCATGGGCGAAGCGTAGCTCCCCAATAACCGCTAGCACTAGAGACGAATGGGGTAAAGGTCCGGCTAGCCCATGTTGTGGTGGAATTCGAATAAACGGACGACGTGAGAGGTCCATTGCAAAGGCGTGAGCATCATTTCGTACATCGAACCGGTTGGCTACGTGCGGCGGTTCTGGGCGCCAATGATGGCATCGTATCGACTGCGAGCCTGATCGTTGGTGTTGCGGCGGCCTCAATCGACCAGAGGGGCATCCTGATTGCCGGTGTCGCGGGTCTGGTTGCCGGAGCGATGTCTATGGCTGCCGGTGAATACGTCTCAGTCAGCTCGCAATCCGACTCCGAGCGGGCGGATCTTGAGACAGAACGCAGGGCACTCGAAGAGTTTCCTGAGGCCGAGCTCGAGGAGCTGTCGCAGATATATGCAGACCGTGGTGTCGAAATTGGGCTCGCGCGAGAAGTCGCCGCCCAACTGACGGAGCACAATAGTCTTGCCACCCATGCGCGCGACGAGCTTGGCATTTCGGAAACCGCTGGCGCTCGTCCGGTCCAAGCTGCCTTGACCTCAGCCGCAGCATTTTCGGTCGGGGCCGTATTGCCGCTGGTAGCCATGACGCTCGCACCTCTATCAAATGTGATACCGGTGGTTTCTATCACGTCGTTGGCGAGTTTAGGGTTGCTCGGCGCGATTTCGGCTCGTGCTGGTGGTGCACGCGTAATCAAGGCAGCCGTACGTGTAACAGTATGGGGAGCACTCGCGATGGCGTTGAGTGTCGGGATAGGGGCTTTGTTCGGAACAATTGTCTGAATCAATAATTTCATCAACAAGTTCCGAAAGCTCGACTCCATCGAATACAACGGCGGACTGAAGGTCCACTCGTCCCTCCTCAACGTGATCATCCATGATTAGGTCGGGGGAACCGTTACGGCGTGCACGCCTTGCACGCTTCCACCTAACTCTCCTCGCAATTGCCGTCGTAAATGAGGCCCGCAGACGACATCCTGTGTGCAATTATGAACATCGGGTGGCCTTTCGATCGACTACAAGTAAAGCTGTTGTACCTTCCCACAGGCAACTGCTGGAGGGTGAGTTCTGGGAGAACACAGCCATGGATAAGAACAGGATCGCCGGCGACGCAAAAGAGGCCAAGGGGACATTAAAGGATACTATCGGCAAGGTGACAGGCGATGACGAACTGCGGGCCGAAGGCAAGGCGGACAAGGCTATGGGCAAGGTCCAGAGCACCATCGGCAGCATGATGGTAGCTGTGCGGGATGCAGTGTAGATGTAGTCGACGCTGCC
>JARRLJ010000514.1:0-2779 GCA_037387025.1 Gemmatimonadales bacterium | reverse complement strand
GCAAAAGGGTGAAGCGTTCGCACGCTTGCTTCGCTAGTTGTGGGAGACAAGCTACCGGGGCTGCCGGCGGGTGTCAAGCATATCTGCGGCATGGAGTTAGAAGGGGGAGCAGGGAGCGGGGAGCGGGGAGCGGGCCGCCCCACTTCCCACCCGTGAGAGGCGATAGTGGCCCCTGCCTCTCTGCCCCTCATAGGGGCTCGCACCGGTACGACTTCCGACCCCGCACCACCCGGCCCAAGGCCACCTCGGGGTCGTGCTCGAAGATCATGGTCCACTCTTCGGCTTCCGCCCGGGCCAGTAGGGCTCGCTTGCTTTCCAGTGTAACCAGCGGTTCGACGTCGTATCCCATGATCCACGGGAGCGGGACGTGGGCGGAGGTGGGAACCAGGTCGCCGAGGAAGCAGGCGGTGTCGGCGCCGTGCGTAATTACCACCGACTGGTGGTACGGCACGTGGCCTGGCGTCGGAACGAGACGCACGCCCGGAACCAATTCGACCTCCCCCTCGACCAGTTGCCACTTTCCGGCGTCGTCCACGGGATCAAAGTTGTGTGACAGGTAGCTGGCCGCGGTTCGTTCGTTGGTGTTCCGGGCATATTCCAATTCGCCTCGCTGTACAACGTACTTCGCGTTCGGGAACGCCACCTTTGCCACGCTGCCGCTCTGCGCCTCCGCGAGAGCCGTATTCCCACCGGCGTGATCGAAGTGCAGATGTGTGTTGACGACAAACTTGATGTCTTCCGTTCTAAAGCCGGCTTGCAGCAGGGCATCTTCGAGTTGAGTGGCGCACTCGTGTCCGCCGTTCTCTACACCATAGATGTCGAGAAACTTCCTGTCTTCCTTGTTGCCAATGCTCGTGTCGATCAGGATCGGGCCGGCGTCGTGCTCGACTAGCAGACAGCGTGTTGACAGCGGGATACGATTCAGTTCATCGGGTGCAATGCGTTTTTCCCACAACGGCTTCGGTACGACTCCGAACATGGCACCACCGTCGAGCTTCTGACGGCCGCCCTCGAGAGCGTGACACTTCAGATCGCCTACGTCGAATGCAGTTGCCAGTGTCATAAATCATCCATCGATTTCGGCATAGCGCTTCTCTTCCGTTTGCGTTTCTTCCGCCCCAGTCGTTTCAGATCTTCCAACGTAGTAGCTCCCATCTCAGTAGCCAGGTTCAGCAGTTTGCGCAGGATACGGGCTGTTGCCACGGCGTCTCCGGTTGCCCGATGACGCTCTTCGATCTCGATGCCGAAATACGATGCAACGCTGTCCAACGAGCGTGATCGCAAACCGGGAACCAGCCGCCGGGTGAGATCGACCGTGCACAAGCGGGGCCCGTGCAATACTAGATCGTGAGCCGATCGCATCTCACGTCCCACGAACACCCAGTCGAACCTGACGTTGTGGGCTACGAAGATCCGGCCCGCCAGCGCGGCCATGACATCGTCGGCAATCTCTCTGAAGACGGGTTTGTCTCGCACCATGTCTTGAGTGATGCGAGTGAGCGATGAAGCAAAGTTCGAGATCCGTCGTTCCGGATTCACCAACGAATGATAGATCAGTTCGATCTTTTCTCCGGTCACCGCTACGACACCGATCTCTACAATCCTGTCACCGTTCGCCGCCCTGTTGCCCGTCGTCTCCACGTCAACTACCGCAAAGGCACAGTCGGCAAGCTTGGGAGAGCCCAGCGACAACTGCGAGAGCGCCCACCTGCCGTCGCCCAACCGGCGAACGCGGGGATCGGCTCCCAACAGCGCAACGGCGATCCGGTCGGCCACCAGCGGCGGCGCCTTGTCGAGACCCATGAGATCTTTGGTCAACGATGCACTACCCGCCGGCCCTTGCTGCAGATACAGCAAGGCTTTATCCACCAACGTGCCGGTCGGGTGAGCGTTCAATCCGGTTCCAGTCAAAGGTCCTCTCGCCTGATTGGTAGTGTCATGCATCGAGGCCCACCTCCACCACGCACCAACTCCCCTCCTTCCATCCTGATGATCGCTCTCTCGCCGTCGGCCAGTTGTTCATTGCCGGCAATGAGATCGTCTCCACTCACGTTCCTGAAGCCGGCACGACCGAACTCAGCGAGAGTGACGTCGTTGCGGGCATATGCGATCACGACGCCTGGCCGTACGGCCAGCATGTTGCACCCGGACGCCCACTGCTCACGCTCTTGGGCGGCCCGGCTCGACCCGCCGCAGAGGATCGGCTCCAGTGGGAATCCGACCCGGTCCAGTGCCGTGAAGAAGTCGGGCATTTCCTTCACCGTATCGGCCGACCTGCTCCGGTGGATTACGGCTAGCCGTTCCGGCCCAAGGAAATGAGGCGGTGATATCACACAGTGCTGGTGATCCACCTGAGTGAAGATCATGTCTAGGTGAATGGCCGATCGCTCGTCCGGCATGACCACAATCAACGCATCCGTCACTGAGGTGTTGGCGAACAGCATCTGGCACAAGTGATCCAGCGCCGCTGCACTCGACCTCGAGCTGAGTCCCAGCAACACGAGGTCCTGCCTCAGAGGGTGAACGTCACCACCTTCGAGGCTGTATGTAATGCGCTGCTCGGCCGATCCGTCGTATAACAGGCCCGCGTGTTGCAGCTCGGGATGGTACTCGAACAACACCTTGATGAGCAGCTCTTCGCTCCACCGGGATCCGTAACGCATCGACCCGACCACCGCATTGTCACCGACCACCACACCAGCGTCACGCATGAAGAACAGATTGGGGGCCGGGGGGAGCGAGTAACCGACCTTGTTGAGGGTCTTGCCGATCGGTCCCG
>JARRLJ010000513.1:0-2781 GCA_037387025.1 Gemmatimonadales bacterium | reverse complement strand
TCAGGCTACTGGCCCGCCGCTCGGCGAGTTCCTCGAACGTGCTCCGCAAGAAGGCAGGATAGTCAATGCCTGCACTACTTATCGTGCGTCCCCCGAAAGTCCTGACAGTCAAGACCGGTATGTCGTCTATGTAAGTCAACTCCACCGGTGGTCTGTTCCGTTCTACGCTCGCTGCGTCGGGGTAACGGTCCTCGAATCTACGGATCAGTTCCTCGGCTGTGACACCATCAACCACGATGGACTGAATCGATCCATCATCCGGCGATCGATAATCGAGTTCGAATGCAGTCGTGACACCGAACAGGCGGCTGTAGATGTCACCGAACGAATTCGTGCTCTCGAGCCTGCGGTACTTCGACGTCTGCACGCGGCCGTCTGACGGAAGTGCTGCTAGCATGGTGGTTACGATCTCATCCATCGAAGTGCCGTTGAGACTCAGCAACTCACCTCCCATCATCAGGTCAGTGCGATCACTGTAGTTGCGATGCAGATAGGCATTGCCTGACACAAAAGCAAGCTTGAATGGAAGCAGGATCGGTTGTCGCCGCATGTATCCTTCCAGCTCGCGTGAGCCAATGAGGCCCGTATGACCATCGTTGACCGCGGCAACAACCGGTAAGAGCAACCTGTAGAAATCCAACTCAGTCATCGGGCCATTGATTGTCTGATGCGCCCTCTCGAACACCAAATCCATCTCTTCCTTGCTCGTATAGCGATAGAAGCCTGCGTGTCCCTCCTCGAGAGAGCTGTGCAGTATGGCGAGATCTTCTCGTAGCTGCTCTGGAGGGAACTGTTTCTGCTGTGTTACCGCACATAACGGGTGCATTGAAACCGCTATTGCGATCAACACCGCGCCACGATATCCGTAGTTCATGGATGGCTCCAGGAGGTGTCGGCGGGTACTCAGGCTTGGCAAGCACTACGATATGGTGATGGGGTTGTTTCGGTTTCGCGGAGGCTAAAGACGAGAAACGGGAGACGGGAGACGGGAGACGACTGCCCAACCCTTCCGCCGATTCGGGGTGGCGGGGATGGAGATCTCTCGCCGCCTCAAGCAGCGCAACGGCGACCTGCTCCCGACCGTCTCCCACCAGCACGCTCAGTGTATGCTACATAAGTCCATTAGATAGCGGCGCATTAGGTAGCTTAGCTCCTTCCCAATGAAGTCGGCGCGCAGCCTGGCAGTTCGGTAACTCCTTTACTGGCGCAAGATGCTGACCTAGGCCGCCTCTACTGCCGAGGCCCTGGACCGCGCAGGGGCATGGCACCAGAATAGGGTATGTGCAACTCCATTATGAGTTAGGCAGCATCCTATAGCCCTTGCAGCGGCAGGAGGATACGATGCGTCGCACACTCTTTTTCGGAGCAGTGGTTCTCTTCAGTCTTGCCTGTCAGCCGGGAACATCTACACTGAGCCGAGAACAGCGCGCGGAGGTGGCCGACTCGCTGAGGCAGTTGGTCAACCGCCTGGCTGAAACCTGGAACGCGGGCGACCAAGAGGCGTACCTCGATTGTTATCTAGCGGACTCCACGTTCACCTTCGCTGCCAGCGGTAACATAACTCGGGGCTGGGCTGCTTTCGCCGACACTGTGCGCATGCACCGCGAGGAGCTTTCGCATTCGACCGTTACATATGATCGAATGTACGTTGACGTGCTTAACCACGATTATGGTGTAGTTACGGCGACATTCCAATGGTCAGCAGTTGACACCTCTGGGATGCTACAACAACTACACGGTACTTACACGACACTGATGTCTCGCACTGCGGGCGGTTGGAAGGTCATCAATGTGGCTGAGTCGTTCCCAGATGCCGGAACCTAATGGGCGATCAGCGATGGGGTTCTTGGGATGCTGCCTAACCAGCAAATGAGGCAGCCGAACGCGGCAGGAGCAGTTGATTTGTGCGCATGTTAAGATCGATGAATACCGAGGCAGCGGTGAAGCTCGTGAGCTTTCGTTCGCAGCCTATTTGCATATCCGTTAGGAAGCGTCAGCGGATTTCTCGAACGGGCACGCTATCGTGCCTTTTGCCATCTAGTCTTTGAGAGAAGTGGAGAGACGTATGCCAATCCATTTCAGTGATCTGGACGTCGTTGCTGAGGTCGCGGGAGTGAGGTCTGCCCTGATTGTTCCGTGCACCATGTGCCCGGCAGCAACGGTAGCCGTGAGAGAGCAGAAGCCATTCATGCAGCTCTTTCGGAGTCTCTTCAGATCGGCCCCGTTCGAACGCTATATCAAGGCACTGCAGTCTCGACTGGCGGACAACGGTGTCCGCACCGAGGTCTTCAGGAGCCGTCTTTACCATCACTGGTTCATGTGTATGTGGACGGCGGGCCGACGCGAGAAGCTCAGCAAACGTGCTAGCGGGCACGACGCCGTGATCGTACTGGGCTGCGATTCCGCGACCGCCACGGTTCGGGAGGCGACAGAAGCAGCCGGCTGCAAGGTGATTGAAGGCATGAAGGTAAGTGGTATCATGAACGCGCAGCTCAAGTTTCAATTACCGGCAAATATCTCCTTTGACGGCTGCAGGGTAGTCCCAATTTCGGGTCACACGCAGGAAGGGATCCTGGTGCATTGATCGCGCTGATTGCGGTCAGTGGTATCGGTATTCTCGATGCTGGCGGTGCATGACGCTTCCTAACAAGCAAATGCACCTGGCGGGGCGCATGCGTTTTGAAGGAACTGTAACGTTTGTCTGCCAGCCTGCATCTGAGAACGGGGGAGCGACATTTCGCCCGGGAAGGAGTCGCCCGCAGGTGATTTGCGAATCCGTTA
>JARRLJ010000512.1:0-3771 GCA_037387025.1 Gemmatimonadales bacterium | reverse complement strand
CGTGGCATCGCCCAAGCCGAACAAAGCGACATGGAGCGTGCGGAGCGAACCAAGTCTCCGGGCTCGATCAGCCGATCGAGAAAACAGGTCCACGGCATCGTCGAACCGACCTTCCCTAATTGCGAGCCTCGCTCGATGACCGTAGTTCCAGGCCATATAGAAGAGGTCACCCAACGGCTCCAAACGCTCACGACTCTCATCCAAGAGCCTCCTGGCGTTGTCGGTGTCACCAGTGACGATCAACGCAAACGCTTCTATGTTCTTGAGTCCCGCGGCCCAGTAGCGACCTATCTCCCAACTGTCACCGGCGGGGCCCTCAGCGAACGCGATCACCTCGTTGAGAATCGGCGGGATCTCAGTAGTGCGGTTCAGATACAGCAACGTCTGTGCTCTGAGGTGGGACGCGAGGAGGAAACTCTCCGGATCGTCGACCCCATGTGCGACCGACAAGGCACTCTCAGAGTTCGCGTCAGCCGTGTCGAAGTGACCGAGAACGCCGCTGAATGCTGCATGGACCGCAAGAGCCCTAGCACGAAAGATATCCAGACGATCGGAGGTTTCTTCTCTGCCTTGGAAGTGTTGCAGAGCCGGGTTCAGCAAGGCCAGCCCGGCGTGATACCAGCCGCGGAGCTCATAGGCGCACCAGATCGCGCCGACCATTTGACAAAGCCGTGCCGAATCGTTGACTTCAATGTGGTGGCGCCAGGCCAGTCGGACGTTGTCGAGATCTGGCTCAAGGGTCTCCATCATCCGGCCTTGGTCGGGTGAGTGGAAAGACTCGAAGGCTTTTCTGGCCATGTCGGTGTAATACGCGGCGTGGAGATGGAGTACCTCTGAGTGACGCTCCGTGTCGCTCGTCAACTCTCTCTCGGCGAACTGGCGTAGTAGTTCGTGCACCGAGTAGCGACCCGTCTCGGGGTCCGCCCGCAACAAGGACTTGCGTGCCAATCCAGCGAGGTCTCGCAGAGATGCACCTGCCACGGCCCCGGCGGCCTCCCTGGTAAAGCCACCCCTGAAGATCGACAGCGCGGCAAATGTCCGCTGCTCAGTAGCCGACAGGAGGTCCCAGCTGTATTCGAATACAGCTCTGACGCTGCGATGACGGTCCGGCATGTCCACAACGGTGGACTCGAGGAAGTCGATGTTCTTTGAGATTTCAGCAGCGATATCAGGAATCGACAGCATGTCGACCCAAGCCGATGCGAGGAGGATACCGAGCGGCATTCCGTCGGTGAGACGCAGGATCTCGCCGAGCGAAGCCAGGTCCTCCTCGCCGAAACTGATATTCGGCTGGATGCGTCGCGCCGAGTCGATAAATAGTTGGGCTCCGCTGCCGGTTGGGGCTTCGTCGATTGGCACCCGTCCCGTGTCAAGACCTTCCAGGAGCAGGGTCGCCTCGCCGGAAAGCTGGAGTCTTGACCGGGAAGTGGCGATTACGTCGATGCTTGGCGCCGCCTCGAGAATGGCAGCAACTATCTCTGCACCTTCGGCCACATGCTCGAAGTTGTCGAAGATCAAAAGCAGGGTACGTGGTGCCAGATACTCGAGAAGCTGGGTGCGTGGATCCTCACTCGAGGAAAGAGCTACCCCCACCGTCTCGGCCACGGTCTGCACTATGTCCTCACTCGAAGAAATATCTGCAAGAGCTATGAAGTACACACCGTCGGGATAGTCAGCGGTGAGATTGGCCGCAGCCTGGATCGACAAGTGAGTCTTCCCAGTTCCCCCGGGAGCGAGAACCGTCACCAGCCGGTTATCGCGCAAGAGCTCTTCCATCTGTTCGATCTCGGCTTCACGACCGATCAATTCGGTCACCTGCTCGGGTAAGTTGTTCGGCACTGCGTCCAGCGACTTCAACGGAGGGAACTCACCGCTGATGCCCTTTACGTCGAGTTGGAACACATGCTCAGGGCGAGTGAGATCTTTGAGGCGGTGCCACCCCATGTCCGTAACGGCCAGGTCGTCAGCGATATGGTCTTGAACCAGGTCGTGGGTTGCCCCCGAAATCAAGGTCTGTCCGCCATGAGCGATCGCCCGCAGCCGTGCTGCGCGGTTCACAGTAGAGCCGTAGTAGTCGCCAAGTTCCAGTTGAGCCGGTCCACTGTGAAGCGACGCTCGCACCCGAATCGGACGTGGCGTCGGCCACTCGACCCTGGTTAGACGGCGCTGAATCTCAGCAACCGCGTGGACCGCCTCCTTTGCCGACCGGAAGACCACAAAGCGACTGTCACCCTCGCCCCGCGGCTTCACTGAGACGCCTCCATGCGCTTCAACGGCTGCATCGATAGCTTCATCATGGAGACGAAGCGCGTCCATCATCACCTCTGGAGCGTCTTCCCATAGCCGGGTGCTGCCTTCCACATCCGTGAACAAGAAGGTGACGGTTCCCTCAGGAAGGTGACTCACTTGGATCGAGGCTAACGGAAGAGGCTCCCGCGGTCGGTGAGGAGTAACAGCGATTATTGATAGCCGCAGCCAGGCGAGACCGGTCCGGACTGAAAGCTGGCTCCTACCTTTCACAGCGAAGGATTCGGTGTAAGCGCTCCTAGTGGCAACGGCTGCAGATGCCATTCAGGTGCAGTTGAAGCGGATAGGCGGTTCCGAAGGCTCGTGGGCGGTTCGAGTCAAACGCATCAGCCCGGAAAGTTCAAGAGCTAGGAACTTGTGTCTGTGTAAGTCAGAGGTTCGCAGAAAGAGTATTCGGCTGTGTCGTAGGTGAAGGAGATGCAGGCCTCTGTTGGTGGGCCCTGCTCTTCGAAAGGACGCCGCATTGCATCGTTGTCGTCCCACTCGTCGCACTCCTCTTCGGTTCCGAACCCACGCCCTATCCATATGTAATCGTCCCCGACCTCGACCACCTCGGCATGGCAACTGACGTCCAGGACAGTGTCATTCCAGACGAGCCGGCCGGTCACATCTCCGAACTGTTCCTCCAGGCCTTCGAGCCTCTCGTCATCGAGAGGACGGACCTCCAAGACCATCATCACGTGATGGTCCACTCCTCCGAGTCCTGGCGAGCTGCTTGCGCGCCAGCTCAGCGGGCTGATAGAGAGCGCTCCAATCTCTTCGATGGGTACTGATCCGAGTGCCACGGCACCGGAGAGGTGTTCGCCCCAGCTGGCGCCGAAGATCGGGAACATGCCGAAGTCGCCCCCGCCGGACAGGCCCTCATATCCACCCAGCCCGGAGCTGACATCCCAGACGCCGAAGTCACGAACGTCGTTGTCCATCACGTCGTGAATCATCACGTCTGCACCGACAATGAAGCTGCACCATTTTCGGGAGCAGACCTGAGCCATGGGCATCGTTCGCCACACGATTAAGTCCGATGGGTGTTTCTTCCGCAGGCTGAGCTGACGCACTGTCCCAGCCACTCGACGCCGGATACGGTTTCAGGGGATCAACGCAATGTTTCGGCGAGCCGGCTTCGCTTGAAACGCACCCTTGCTGAGAGCAGGAGACTTGCGGCGAGGATTCCCAATCCAGCGATCATGCCCATTCGTCCTGAGGGGGTTCCCAATGCGCGGAAAAGCTCCTCCACGAGTTGCCTGTCGCCGTTCCCGGATGTGATGAAAAGGACCGGAGTGAGGATCATCGGGATCAAGAAGAAAGTCGCTGCAAGGTACTGCTGTGCTTGCTGGACCGTCACAGAGCGGAGCGAGATGAGAACCGCCGCACCCGTTGCCATGGCGGTGAGCAGAAACGCCACGGAGAGCATGTAGGCCATGCGATCCGCGGCGATGAGGGTTACACCTTCTCGGCCGTCGACCG
>JARRLJ010000511.1:0-3780 GCA_037387025.1 Gemmatimonadales bacterium | reverse complement strand
GCGCCGAGCAAGAACTGTTTCTGGTAGATAAGGGCTGGCGGCCCGCTCCAGTGGCAACAGAGCTCCTGGACGGACTAGATGGAGATGAATTCACCACGGAGCTGGCGCGGTTCAACCTCGAGATCAACCTTCCTCCAATGGACTTGAACCCCACGTGTTTCCGAACGCTCGAAGACAGTCTAGAAAGCCTCGTAGGAAAGGTACGGAGCGAGGCCCTGAGGCATCGGGCCGATGTCGTACTCACCGGGATCCTGCCGACATTACAGAAGTCCGACTTAGCCCTTGAGAACCTGACTCCGCGACCGCGGTACTATGCCCTCAACGACGCCATGACACGACGGGCGGCCGGATCATACCGGCTGCATATTCAGGGTACGGACGAACTTCACGTTGAACACGACTCCATCCTCCTGGAAGGCTGTAACACCAGCTTTCAGCTACAGCGTTTCTACAATGTCGCACTGGCCATGGCCGGACCTGTTCTGGCAGCGTGCGCCAACTCTCCCATTCTGTTCGGGAAACGCCTCTGGGCCGAGACGCGAATTGCCCTATTCCAGCAAGCCTTGGACATCCGTCGCACGACTCCCCACGTGCGTGAGCTCACCCCTCGAGTGCGATTCGGTGAATCGTGGGTCAAGAATTCTGTGCTCGAGATCTTCCAAGAGGACGTCGCACGCGTACCGTCTCTGCTCGGTACTGAAGTGGAACAAGATCCTTTCGCGGCGCTGCAGCGGGGCGAGGTGCCCGAACTCCAGGCGCTTCAACTATACAATGGTACCGTCTACCGCTGGATTCGTCCCTGTTACGGCATACTGAACGCCAAGCCTCATCTTCGAATCGAATGTCGATTCCTTCCGTCGGGACCGAGCATTCCGGACGAGGTCGCCAACGCGGCGCTATGGATCGGGGTGCTGTTGGGCGGTGTCGAGGAGTACGATGACATTACGCGCCTGCTCGAGTTCGATGATGCACGCGCAAATCTACTGGCTGCAGCGCGCCGCAGAGTTAGCTGCGGCAGTACCGGTGCACGTTGGCTAACGCAGTCACTCACGGAAATGGGCGCCCACGGTACTCGTGCCGAACGGATGGCAGCTCTCACGGCTGCAATTGCACACCGTCAGCAAAGAGAACTCCCGGTCCACGACTGGGAGTTAGCCATGCTCGGAGAAGGTGGCGGTTGGCGTTACCACTACCGGCGGGTCGAGCAGTACATGACAACGGATCTCTTCACAGTCAAGGAAGATGAGATCGTGGATCTGGCGGCCCTACTCATGGATTGGAAGCGCATCAGACAAGTGCTCGTCGAAGACGACGAGCGCCGGTTGGCTGGATGGGTAACCTACGGCTCCCTGCTGCGACTGTACACCTCAGGTCAGGCCTCGAAGGGTCCCGCCGCAGTATCTATCAGGGAAATCATGGAACGGGTACCTGTGGAAATAGCGCCGGAAACAGAGACTCTGGAAGCGATAGCATTGATGCGGAAGCACCAGGTTCGCAGCCTACCCGTCACCAAGGGCGGGAAGCTGGTTGGAATAGTCAGTGTCGAAGACTTCATACCGATCGCAGAACGCTTACTAGAGGAAAAACTCGAAGACGAGTGAGGATGATTTGTCCGACACCACAGCTCCACACATCGATATCAGTCTTCGACCGGCCCGTGTGGTAGGACGTTTCCTAGGCAAGAGACCAGGTCCTACGTTGGTCTGCACTGCATCGCTCCACGGCAACGAACCGGCCGGCACCACTGCGTTACAGCGAGTGTTTGCACAGCTCAACGAAGAAGAGCCATTATCACACGGCGAATTCGTAGGGATCGCCGGTAACCTGGCGGCCTTGGCTCGCCGACAACGATTCATAGACATCGACCTCAACCGCTGTTGGACCAAGGAGCGAGTATGGGCCCTGAGAAGAGGACGTTTGACTCCGGAAGAACGCGCTTCCGAGGATGCCGAAGTAGAAGAGATTCTGAACGAAGCTGAACGGGTGATCTCGGAAGCAAAGGAAGAAGTCTACTTCTTAGACCTGCACACAACTTCCGGCGAAAGCCCTGCTTTTGGAACAATCGGTGACACTCTGAAGAACCGGGCCCTGGCCCTCCAATTCCCTGTCCCTATCATCGTCGGGCTAGAGGAACATCTCGACGGCACGTTTCTCGAGTATGTCAACAGCCTGGGATGTGTTACGATGGGATTCGAGGCGGGAAAGCACGACGACCCGGTATCGATCGACCGTGCAGAAGAGTGCATCTGGGTAGCATTGGCCGCCACGAAAATCCTTCAGCAACCCGAACGCGTGGCGTCCGTGGCGCTGGCGCGCCAACACCTGTCGGCAGTGAGTAGCTCAGTCCCTCGAGTACTCGAGGTTCGCCATAGACATCCAGTGGAACCTGGAGATGGGTTTGCAATGGAGCGCGGATACTCCAGCTTCCAACCGGTGAAGGCAGGTGAACTCCTGGCTCACGACTGCCGCGGAAGCCTTGCCGCATTCGAGGACTCGCGCGTTTTGCTCCCCTTGTATCAAGAACAGGGTGAGGACGGGTACTTCCTCATGCGCGAGTTCAGCCCGCTCTGGCTTGCCTTGTCAAAATGGCTGCGACGTCTAGGATTGGAAGCGGCGTTGCCCTGGCTTCCCGGGGTCAGGCGCGATGAGGAGGACCGGAATACCCTGATCATCGACCGGCGCATCGCTCGCTGGTTCGCAGTACAGGTCTTCCATCTTTTGGGGTACAGGAAACGGCGGATGGACGGCGACGTACTAGTAGTTGGCCGGCGCCAGGAGTGATCGAGATAGAGCCCGGAGTCCCCACCACCGGATTTCTCTGCACACCGAGTTCGATATGGTTTCGCGACCACTGATCCTTGGTATCGCCGGAGGGTCCGGAGCTGGAAAGACAACCGTCATGAATGAGATCGTCAACCGAATGGACGCAGATGATATCTCCATGATTCAACATGATTCGTACTACCTGGATCGTGGCCACATGACTGCTGAAGAGCGGCGCAATGTGAACTACGACCACCCTGACTCTCTGGACACCCAACTCTTGATTAGGCACTTGACCGCCCTGCGGGATGGCCAAGCAGTCGAGGCTCCCATATATGACTTCACGACACACACGAGAACGTCTCAAACCGTCCTCGTTGAGCCAAGATCGGTGATCATCGTCGAGGGGATTCTGATCCTCGTAGACGAGGTACTACGGAGATTGCTGGATATGAAGGTGTTTGTGGACACGGACCCGGATATACGATTGATGCGACGCATGACAAGGGACGTGGCCGACCGAGGGCGTTCTCTAGCGTCGGTCGTAGAACAGTACGTCAATACGGTTAGGCCGATGCACCTCGAGTTTGTCGAACCGAGCAAGCGCTACGCGGATACGATCATCTCAGGCGGTGGACCCGTCGACGATGCTGTGGACCTACTGGTTTCTCGGTTGTACTCAGCGCTCCACGCGCAGGAAACGAACTCCAACTGAAACATGTTTCATGATACCCCGCATCGACCCGGAGCATCGCTCGAGCAACTGGTTCTGTGTGTTCAGTCGTTGTTACGGACCACCTCCCTCGACGAGTGCTGCCAGCGCCCTGTTCCTCTCGTATCGGGAGGAGATGTCGTCAGCGACTTCCATATACATCGAACGGAGCCGCTCATTGATGCGGTAGCCATGTGCAACTGCAACCAGCAGCGATGCCAGCTCGTAGTCAGAGTCAATCGCGCGTGCCGAATTCAGGATTGCGGCAACGGTTTCTTCAGTGACATCACCGGATTCGAGTAGTC
>JARRLJ010000510.1:0-2782 GCA_037387025.1 Gemmatimonadales bacterium | reverse complement strand
GCATCACGTCCGGCGGCCGGTATCCCGCCCCGGGCGAGGCTGAGAAGATCGCTCCGTAGAGGTCCGGATGGCGAAGCGTCGGCGAACTCGGAGTTTTGGTGTATGTGCGCAGCAAAACAGTGCGAAGCGTATCCAACAGCGCCGCTGTACATTGGACGTGATACTTAGGATCCAACACCACAAATATATCTCCGTCACTTTCACTCAGCGGCGCGATCATCGTCGAACGCGCGTAAGAACCTGCGACGAACTAGCTTCTCCCGGCAAGCATTACCCGTCGTTCCTGAATCGCTCTATGCCACTGTTCTGGCGTCGGCTCCCCGAGCTTCTCGCCGATCATCTCGCACGCACGTCCACACGCCCAATGAATGTCTTCTTCAGTGAAGTCTTCTGGATTCGGATACAACGCACAATTAAGTGGCACATGCGGCCGGATCTCGAGAGTGAGCTTACGCCCATCGAGTAGGGTCATGACACCGTGTTCGTTCTGTACCTCGTCCGGCATCACGCCATCGTCTACGAGCAGTTTGCATCCGTAACGCTGGAATAAGATCACGTCCTGGTCTTGGTCGAAGAACAACTCCTGGTAGCGCTTGCGCCATTCAATTCGTTCGTTACTGTACGGCTCTCCGCGAGGAAGATCTCCCATCTCTCTCTTATAGACCGTCCCGAGAATATAAAACGTGCAGTTCTTGAGTGTGAGCCCGTTCTTCCAAACTCGTGCGGGCTCAAGGAAATAGAACGTCTTCCCTTCTATCTCACCTTCCGGTTGCAACTCTTCGAAATCTTCCTTCGCTAACAAGTACATTTTCTCTATCCGTTGTTGAGAGTCGCTATCAGGTAGCCTAAACCGCCGCCGCCGACTACAGCAGCGCAAACTGTTGCCAAGGCTCCCAACCGACTCATTGACCATTGAAGCCGTCGCTCGCTGATTCTCAACGCCTCATCACACGACGCTCGTGCGATCGACTCGACAGCTCCCTGAAGATTTTTTGTAGGACGGCCAAACATCTTACTTGTGTCGGCTTCAATGCCCGCCTGGTTGTATGGAATCGACCCATCGGCTACCGCTGAGCGAATCTTGAATGGTAGTTCGTCAACCTGCTCCGCAATGTGCATCCATTCCTCGCGGTTGCTGAAATCTGAAACGGTATCAAAGGCCAGCGCGAGACTTTCGCCCGCGGTGAGTTCACCCTCAACACCCTCAACCTGGGCAACTACATTCTGAGCTTTGAGTATCCCTTCGACAGCTCTCTTCTGCTCGTCGTCCGTCAATGTAGTTTTCTCTTTCTCTGTCACTTTCCTTTGCGTCGATCGACCATGTCATCTTCGGTGACATCGATCCCCTGTTCTTTCAGAGCACTCATGATGAACCTGCGCATTGTCATTCCTGCAAGCGCTGCCTTTTGAGCAAGCTCATCACGCAATGATGCACGAAGCTTGAGCGGATACTGGACGATCAGTTCCTCAACCTTCCGCTTAGGTTTCTTCGTGCGCTGGGAAGCTTGCTTGGTTTCGGTTGCCCTCCCCTCTTCCTTCTCTTCCAAAACAGCCTTGGGCGACTGGTTGATGTCGCCATCGATTACCGCGACTGTGTGGCCGATTGCGCCTGCCATGCAGCAAGGCGCGGTAAGGGCTATGGTCTTAACGTTCATCGGGCCTCATGATCCTGCTCACGTAAACGCCAATTGGTTCAGAGATCAAGGGAAGATTTCCAACTGAGGAAAACCTGACATGTCCGCGTGCTCACCCAAGTACGCGAAGACCCAATGTCCGCTCAGCGATCGTCACCCAGCAATTCTGCCAATGCGGTCTCCAGCTCTCTCGCGGCAGGACCTGCCTGATCGTAGATCTCATCGCACTTGTGAAAGTCGAGCACCTTCACGTTGGACACAGCAACCTCGATGTAGACATCCGGGGGCTTGCGCTTGAACTTCTCCTTTACGATGGCTTTCTCCGCGATCTGGAAGGTGTTGAAGAGCGTCTCGGAATAGGAGGGGAGCAGATCATCGCCGGGGAGCCTCTGGCCCATCACGTCGATGGCGATCACCACGTCGCATTCGTCCTGCAGGAGATCGTAGGGTAGCGGGTTCACGCTGCCACCATCCACGAGCACGCGGTCACCAAGCACCACCGGGCGGAAGATACCTGGAATGGCGAAGCTCGCAGCTACGGCGGGAATGATCGGTCCGGTATCGAAAACCACCTCCTCCCTCTTCCAGAAGTCGGTCGCCACGACCTTGAGCGGTATGGGGAGCTCCTCGAACCGGCTTACACCGATGGTATCCTCCAACTCGTCGAGGAATTTGTCCACGTGGAGGATGCTGCCCCGGCTGATGTCGATATCGAAGTAATCGAGCCATGCGAAGAGCCGTTTCGCCTCGAAGGCTTCCGTGAGCGACCTGGGCGTGGCGACCAGCTCGGTGATCTCCTCCCGAATACGATCGGCAGCTATTCCAGCAGCGTAGAGGGTCGCCATAATGGCTCCGATGCTGGTGCCCGCAATTCGATGCGGTTTCACCTCATGAGCGTCCAATACCTGCAGCATGGGGATATGGGCAAGTCCCTTGGCCCCACCGCCACCCAGGGCCAGGCCGATCTTCGGTGTGGCAGTCTGATTCACGTTCTGACTATCCTTGGTCGACCATGCTCGACATTCTGCAACAACACGCTCTTGCGATCATCAGCACCGGCTATGTGCTGCTCGAAGCCCTTGCCGTGGTGGCAGCCGTGCACGCGGTGATGCACGTGCGCACCGCCCAGGGCGCCACGGCGTGGTTCA
>JARRLJ010000509.1:0-2790 GCA_037387025.1 Gemmatimonadales bacterium | reverse complement strand
CCAACTCGCCATAGCCAAGGTCGACCGCCATTATGAACACAATGTTGGGGTGCCGTTGTGAGGGCCCGCAGCACGCCAACGTCAATGGGAGCATGACGGGCACGGCGAGCCCCTGCAATCGCTTGAGCCTCTTCACGTGCCCGATCCCGGCCAACTTACGGTCTAGGTTCCGGGGCTCTTCTCGCGCGCGGACTGCGCCGCGATCTGAGACCGATTCCACTCACGTGTGTCCATCAGGAGCGTATCTAGATCGATGCCCTTACGTGACACCCTGGCGCGAACCGAGCCGCCCGAGATGATCAACTTCATGGCGTCGTCCACGGTGGCGTCAAGTTCGTGACAGCGACTTGTCGGGACGATTAGCATGAACCCGGATGTAGGGTTTGGAGTAGTGGGCACGAAGACGTTCACGCACGGCTCCCCGACGATATCTGCCATTTCCACGGCATCGTCCTTCGTTACGAACCCCACTGCCCACAGCCCCTCGGTTGGATACGGTACCAGTACGGTTCGAAGAAACAGGCTATGTCGACTCCCCACCACTGACTGCACGATTTGACTCACTGCGTTGTAGATGCCTCCTGCTAGGGGAAACCGCGTTAGCGCCACGTTCCACCACCTGAGTAGCTGGCGACCGACCGCCATGTGGGCTACCCATCCAACCAGCATGACCAAGAGTACCAACGTCACCAGGCCGAGACCGGGGATGGAGACCCCGAGTGTGTCCCTCAGGGGCACTCCCAGGATGGCGTCGATGCTCACGAATGCTCGACTCAGGACCCAGACGGTCAGTCCGACCGGTGCGATCACGACCAGGCCTACCAGGAAGTATCGCCGCAGTCGTTTTCCGAGCGGCTTCTTGACGTACATGCCGGTCAGGCGAGAGAGGCGGGGAGCGTTCTCCATGGTCTTTCTCCAAGTTGCTGCCGGGTGAGTAAGATTTCCCACGCAGCTCTATGCAAGAATTACTCCGTGGTCCCCGAAAGTGGAACCCCCCCTAACCTGCGCTCGACCCAGTTACACCTGTAGCACGAGGTCCTCAAGCTGGTCCGGCGCGTGAGTGAGATTGAGACATCCCTCTTCCGTCACCAGCACGGTGTCTGAGTGGCGATATCCTCCCTCTCCCTCCCTGTAAATGCCGGGCTCAACGCTGACCACCATCCCCGGTTCCAGCGCCCGTTCCTCACCGATTGCCAGGAAGGGTCCTTCGTGTCCTGTGATGCCGAAGCTGTGGCCTGTCCGGTGCAATATCCGATCTTCGTAACCGGACTCGGATATCACCCTGCGTACGGCCGCGTCGATATCTCCCATGTGCTGGTCCGGTTTCAGCATCGCGAACGCCGTTGCGCGAGCCTCCAGCATGACTTCGAATGGCTCGCGTGCTGCTTCGGGCACGTCACCCAGGAAGAAGGTACGCTCCAGCTCTACGCCATAGCCATCGACCTGCGCACTCACAATGCTCACGTGTGGTCCGCCATATTCCATCTGCTGCGCGAGGCGCGGGATGCGGTGCGGATCGTGTGAGATAGACGGCGGCCAGACTCCGGCTAGGGTCTTTGTCATCATGAAGTTTGCGTCCGGGATGTCTCCGAAAATCTTCTCCCGCATGACTCCGTTCACAGCTCCGAATACCGTTGCCTCCGGTACGCCGGGCTTGCATATGTCGAACAACTTGGCATGCGCAAGATCGACTACGGAACAAGCGTGCACGGTGCGCCCGATTTCGTAATCAGTCTTGATGGAACGTGCTTCGTCGATCAGATCCACTGCGACAGGGGCTCCAGGAGTCTGGCGCGCTATGCCCACCGGCATCGCCTGTTCGATTCCGATTGGGGCGCCAATCGGGAATAGAGTTGAGTAGACGTCAAACCAGTTTTCACCTGTGGGGGCTGGGTATTCTGCATACGTGACAAACTGCAACTCACACCGTGCCCGCTCCTTCACATGGGACAGTTCCAGAAACGGTGCCAGCATGATCGGTGGTCCCTGTTGGGTTATCACTAGTAGGAAGGGCCGCTCGTGTACGTAGTGTCCGAAATTGGTGAGGTAATAGACATTGACGGGGTCGAACGACACGTAATAATCTAATTCGTGCTCTTCCATTGAGCTGCGAACACGGGCGAGCCGCAGGCCGAGCTCGGCTTCGTCTGGCGGACCTGTGATCGGATTGGGAAGTTGGCCCATGGTGGTCTCCCTTAGATTCTGCACGCAAGAGTAGATACTACATCATGTCTGCGAATGTTGACCTGCCAGCCCACCGATACCTCGAGGCACTGGGAATTCCGTTCGAACGGCGCTCGTTTCCGAGTACCACCGCGAAGGGTGCGGCGAATGTAGCGGCCGCACTCGAGTGCCGCGACCATCAGATGGTCAAGACCCTTATCTTCGAGGCCGATACTGGAGAGCGAGTGCTGGTCTTGGTGGGGGCGATCGCAACGCAATATCGGGGCTGCTCAAGAAAGCAGTCGGTTCCCGAAACGTTCGCATGGCGTCCCTCGAGGCCGTCAAACAGACAACGGGATATGAAGTCGGGTCGCTCCCTCCCTTCCACTGGCAGCCCGAGGGCTTCCGTTCGTTCCTCGACGAAGCACTGATGAGTGAGGAAGTGGTCGGAGTCGGAGCGGGGCAGTGGGGCGAGGAGATAGTGCTCTCACCGGCCAACTTGCAGCGTGCGTGCAACGGTAGAGTAGTCAATCTGACCGAGCGACGCGACGCTGCCGGCTGAGCACTACCCATCCAAACGACCTTGCAACACCTTTAGATCATCTGCATTTGTAGGAGCGCTGCAAC
>JARRLJ010000508.1:0-3216 GCA_037387025.1 Gemmatimonadales bacterium | reverse complement strand
CTGATCATGCTGCGACCGGCCACATCAAACGATCTTCATAGACCTAATCCGGCGTCTGCCGATCCAGGCTCTGGTGCCGGCGGTCTCGATTGTAGAACCGGAAGTAGTTGGCAATGCCCTGTCGGGCCTCAGCCACTGACTCATATGCCTTGAGGTAGTCGAGTAGCGCGGGGGAATCTCACCCCCACGCCCTCCCAAAACCGGACGTGAACCTCTCGATTCATCCGGCTCCTATCGTCCAACTGCCACCTCAGAGATCCAGTGCGCAAACAAGCGGGGCTGTCGGGCCTTGACCCGTCGTAGCCAATCCCATGCTTGCAGATAGTGACCCCTGAGTCGTCTGTATTTCCGCTGTACCCACCGCACCAGGAATTTATCCAAAGTTCGTAGGGCACCGCAAAGCACGGAGGGATGGAAGCGCCCGTAGTACCGGACCCAGCCGGCAAGCACCGGCTGCGTCCACTGGGCTAGATCCTCCAAGGCGAGATCGTTGCGACGATGCAGCCGCCAACGCCGTATCCGTTGGCGCAGGGATTTGGCCGCTTTATCGCTCACCGCGGGTGCGAAGCTGACGAACAGTTCGCCGTTCCGGTTTTTCGCACTTCTCGGCCGAAACGTGTAGCCTAGGAAGTCGAATTGCTGGTTCGGGTACTTTCCGCGTCGATTCGCGTCCTTGCAGTACACAATCTTCGTCTTCTGGGGGTGCAACTCCAGTTTGCACGCCTCAAACCGTGCCTCAAGCGCTTCTCGCAGTGCGCGTGCCTGCGCTTCGCTGCGACAGTGGCAAACGATGTCATCGGCATAGCGTTCGAAAGGAAGTTCTGGATAGTGCTCCTGCATCCACCGATCGAACGTGTAGTGGAGAAAGAGATTAGCCAAAATGGGACTCACAACCGCCCCCTGTGGCGTCCCTTTCTCCCGGCTCACCAGTGTGCCGTCCGGCATGCGCACGGGAGCTTGTAGCCATCGTTCGACGTACATCAGCACCCACTTGCAGTCCGTGTGTCGCCGCACCGCCCGCATCAGGAGGTTCCAGTCGATTTCGTCGAAGAACCCTTTGACATCCAGGTCGAGTACCCAGTCATACTTCCAGCATCGCTGGCGTGTAACTGAGAGTGCGTGATGCGCCGACCGCCCAGGTCGATATCCATAGGAGTCGTTATGAAACACCGGTTCCAGTATCGGTTCCAGGTGTCGCCGGACCACCATCTGGGCGATGCGGTCAGTCACCGTCGGAATACCCAACGGTCGTGTCCTGCCATCGCCCTTGGGAATATCTACCCGAAGCACCGGCGGCGGAAAGTAGCTGCCTGATGAGAGCCGATTCCAGAGTCGATAGAGGTTGTTACTTAGGTCCTCTTCGAACTCGGCAATCGATTGCCCGTCGACGCCCGCCGCCCCATGGTTCGCCTTTATCCGCTTATACGCCTCCCACACCTCGCGCTTGGCAATACAGAATGGTTTCGCTTTATCCACGCAGTTCCTCCCCGTACGGGTTGTCCACGCAATAAAGCCGGACGACGTTGCCCCTTCGGTCCAGCCCCATTACAGGACCTTCATCCCTACTACGGGCAACTCCGCCCCTGTGCCCCGCGTCGGTACTCTCACCCTCGCGAAGGCAGTTCGCTTGGGTTTCTCCCTTTGCATCGGAGCGACAGGTTCCTACGTTCCTTACCAAAGCCTGAAACAAGGTCACGCCACCTTCATGCCGGGCGCCAGTTGGGCAGCAAACGGGTCAACCCCCAACCTGAATAACGGGGCAGAAGTCAGGGCCCCGGTTTCGACACCAATTTGTACGTTACGACACGTCATCAGTGGTTCACTCGCGTTCGTCTCCTTGTTTCCTACCTGACGGAGTATGTCCCCGCCTTTTCCAGCAACGCTCACCACGAAGGCTCTTGACCCACGCAGCTTGTGGTGGTTTGGAGCCTGCTCCCGCAAGCCGACTCCGAGGGACCTTCCCTCATCTTCGGTAAAGCATCGCTCCCGCTGCTTCCAGCAGCAGTCACGTTCGTAGCACACCACCTCTTCGTATTTCAGACTGCGCCACAGCCGTTCCACAAACACATTGTCTACCCAACGACCCTTGCCGTCCATGCTGATCCGGATACCCGCCGCTTTGAGAACGCCGGTGAAGGCATCACTGGTAAACTGTGCACCCTGATCAGTGTTGAAAGTATCGGGCGCTCCATAGCGGCTGATAGCTTCTTCCAGGGCATCCACGCAGAAGTCTGCATCCATGGTGTTAGATACCCGCCAGGCCAAGACCTTGCGACTGTACCAGTCCATAATCGCCACGACGTACACAAAGCCCTTGGCCATGGGAATATAGCTGATATCGGTCGCCCAGACCTGGTTCGGTCGATCTATGCTCAAGCCTCTCAACAGGTAGGGATAGATCTTATGCCCCTTACCCGGCCGACTGGTATTGGCCTTCGGGTACAGGGCCATAATCCCCATCTGGCTCATCAGGCGCTGTACCTTCTTGCGGTTCACCGGGAAACCCTCATCGTGCAACCAGTCACGAATTCGGCGACTGCCGTAGAAGGGACGGTGCCCCAGATCCTGCAGATTATCCCGAATCCGGCGGCTGCCGTAGAACGGGCGCTTGAGATGGATCTCGTCGATCAGCCGCATCAGCCTCAAATCCTCATCAGAGACACCGATTGGCTGGTAATACACCGAGGAGCGATTGAGTCCCAGCAGCTGACACTGGCGGGTTACCGGCAATGAATGCGTCCGATCAATCATTTTTTGCCTCTCGGGCCGTGAATCCTTTCCAGCCCTTGTTCTAAAAAATCCCGTTCCATCGTCAGCTGCCCGATCTTGGCATGCAGCTCCTTGAGCTTGTGTTCCGACTCGGAAGGTGAACCACCGCCACGCCCAAAGACTTGATCCGCCTGGTCGAGCAACTTCCGCCGCCAGTCCTGGATCTGGTTCTGATGCACATCAAACTGCTCGGATAACTCTGCCAGCGTCTTGTCTCCCCGGATGGCAGCAACGGCCACCTTCGCCTTGAAGCTCGCTGAATGATTACGACGTTTCCTCTTCATCTTCTGCTCCTGTATCTATTCCAATCATCTTCGCAGAAGACACTTAAACTTTCCTCACCCCTGTCCGGCTACCGGGGTCCACCTCTCTGTGCGCCGAAAACGGCGTTGAGGAAATCGTCGAGCTAAAGATCGGCTATGACGGCATTGTCCTGGCCAACTCGCG